>NZ_JAMFKZ010000003.1:0-190891 GCF_023488045.1 Acinetobacter sp. ANC5681 | reverse complement strand
AAGTAACCGTTGATAATACGGCACCAGTTGCAGGGGTGCTTTCATTTAGCAATTTAACCGATACAGGTTCATCGTCTACAGACCGAATTACACAGGACAAGGCTTTTGATCTCACTTTAACAGGACAAGAAGCTGGAACTACAGTTGTCTATCAAATATCGATCGATGGTGGACAGACTTGGGTTGATACTGATACAGCACAAAGTAATTTGGCAGATGGAGTGTATCAGTTTAAGGCCGTTGTGACCGATGTCGCAGGGAACAGTGCAGAAGCCTTATCTCCAATAATCACTGTAGATAATACGGCACCCGTAACTGGAACATTAGCTTTCGCAAATTTCAATGATACAGGTATTTCGGCTACAGATTACATCACCAAAGACCAAGCCTTTGACCTAAGTTTAACGGGACAGGAAGCAGGAACAACGGTCGTTTATCAGGTCTCTAAAGATAATGGTGTGTGGGTTAATACTGATATTGCACAAAGCAATTTGGTTGATGGCCGTTATCAATTTAAGGCGATTGTAACTGACAAGGCAGGTAATAGTGCAGAGACACTGTCTCCAATTGTTGTTGTGGATAATACATCACCTGTTGCAGGAACCTTAACATTTAGCAATTTGAATGATACTGGTGCGTCAGCAATTGACCGAATTACTCAAGACAACAGCTTTGATTTGCAATCCTTACATCCAATCGTAATTGGAGAAGAAGCTGCGATTACTGATCATTATGAGGTTTCTACAGATGGTGGATTGACATGGATAACCACCACAGCACAACAGACAAATCTGGCAGATGGAACGTATCAGTTTAAGGCGATTGAAACCGATGTTGCGGGCAATATTGTAGAGACAGCTATTGAAACGGTTGTGGTGGATACCTTGAAGCCTCAAATCGCAACCGATTTATTCATCAGTGAAGATGGCTGGACTTTAACAGGCTTGACCGAAGCTGCTGGTTTAAAGGTAAATGTATTTGATCAAAATGGGTTATTGGTTGGAACTACTGAAAGCTATGCTAATGGTGAATTTAGTCTGCAACTCAACCAATCCTATGTTGATAATGAAGAATTCACGGTTGTATTGCGTGATCGTGCAGGAAACGAGAGTGATGAAGCGAATGTAGTTGCATTGGGTGATGTGACCCGACCTGAAGCTGCGACAGAGCTTGAACTTAGTGAGGGTGGTAGTGGTTCTGTTTTAACAGGTAAAGCGGAACCTGATGCCATCATTAAAATTTATGATCAGGATAATAACCTCGTCCATCAATGGAACAACAATGTTAATGCTGATGGCACATTTACCATTTATTTGAACCAGTATTATTTAAAAGGACAAACCTTAACGGTAACAGTGACGGATGCTGCCAATAATGTCAGTGAAAGTGCAACGATTGTTGCGCCAACAGACAATACGAATCCTGAACCGATTGATGAGGTTGTTTTTGATGAAAATGGTCTGAACTTTACAGCTCAGGCCGAGGTCAATAGTACGGTTAAGGTTTACGATACGAGTAACAACCAGGTCGGTACTGGATATGCGGATAGTGAGGGGAATGTTTCAGGCTGGTTTGATCATGTTTATCTAGATGGCCAGTTACTTACATTTATCGTATTTGACCGTGCTGGAAACCAAAGTGCTGAAGTGCCACTGAATGCGATAAATGATGACTCTATACCAGATCCAGCAACAAATCTTGTCTTGATCGAAGAGAATGGCGGTTCAGTCTTAACAGGTATAGCCGAACCGAATGCCACCATTCAGGTTTATGATCAGGATGATAACCTCGTCTATCAATGGAACAACAATGTCAAGGCTGATGGCACATTTGAAATTTATTTCAACCAGTACTATCTAAAAGGGCAAACCTTAACTGTCACTGTCACTGACCGTGCTGGTTTGGTCAGCGAAAAAGCCACGATTGTTGCGCCGTTGGATAATACTAATCCTGAACCAATCCAAAATATTGAGTTTAATGAGGATGGGCGTAACTTCACTGCAACAGCCGAAGCCAATAGCACGGTGAAAGTGTTTTATCAGGGTAATGAAGTTGGCAGTGGTTACACAGATAGTGAGGGCAAGGTATCTGGTTATTTCTATCAGGTATTCCTGGATGGGCAGGAACTTTCATTTATCGTTGTTGACCGTGCGCAGAATGAAAGTGACACAGTTAATCAAAATGCCCTGACTGACCGTGATGCTCCAGCGGTTGCGACTGATCTTGAACTGATTGAGGATGGTTCTGGTTCTATTCTGCTTGGCAAAGCGGAGCCGTACGCAACCATTCAAGTGACTGATACAAATGGAAACTCAGTAACCGCATGGTTCGCAAATATTACTGTTGCGGTGGATGGCACATTTATAATCAACTTAAATGACTATTATCTACATGGTGAAACCTTAAAGGTTACTGTCACTGACCGTGCTGGTAATATCAGTGAAGTGGCAACAATTGATGCCCCAATTGATGAGCTTAAACCCGACCCACTGGATGTCAGTCATATTATTTTCAATGAAAACGGCTGGAATTTCACCGCAATTGCTGAAGCAAATAGCACTATTAAGGTGTTGTATCAGGGCAATCAGGTTGGACAGGGGTATACTGATAGTGATGGTAATGTTTATGGTTCTTTCAATCAGGTATTCCTGGATGGTCAGGAGCTCACCTTTATTGTGGTTGACCGTGCGGAAAATGAAAGTAATCCAGTAACCGCTATTGCATTAAATGATGACATTGCGCCTCTAGCCGCTGAAAATGTCACGGTTACACCTGAAGGATGGATTTCTGGGGAAGCTGAACCGAATGCAATTGTTGAAATTATTGACAAATATGGGGCAGTTATTACGTCGATTTATGTGGATTATAATGGTTCCTTTGGTCAAGGGATTAACCTGAGCCAATACCAGTCACAAGAGTTAAGTATTGTGGTGAAAGATGCCGCTGGAAATCGCAGTGACCCTGTCTACAAGGTTTTGCCTGCATTGATGGATACACCAGCGACCGCGACTGACTTGGTGCTTGATGCTGAGGGACATGTTCTGACAGGTATGGCAACGGCAGGTTTTTATATTGTAGTGACCAATGCAGCTGGTGAACGTGTCAATAGTGGTTGGTGGAATACACTGGTTAATGAGGATGGCACATTCAGTATTCAGTTAAATGACTATTATCTACAAGGGCAGACATTACAGGTCCGTGTTTTTGACTCCTCTACAAATCAATATAGCCCAATTACTGAAATCGTTGCACCTTTGGACAATATTCTTCCTGTTGTTGAAAATGTCGTGATCAGTGAGGATGGCTATTCTGTTGCTGGGCAAACAGAACCTAAATCAACCATTAAGATAGTGGATGCGGATGGTGATCTTCGAGGCGAATACCAAGTCGATGAGACAGGTTATTTCAATCTCAGTGTCTATCCACAAATCTTGCGTGGTGAACAGCTCTTTATTACCGCCACGGATTTAGCAAAAAACGTGAGCAACCCATTCAGCATTAGTTTTAATGTGGATAGCAATGCACCGAATCCAGCCGAAAATGTAGTGGTGTCTGAAAATGGCTTCTTTATTGAGGGCGATGCAGTACCAAATGGCTACGTCCGTATTGTGAATACACAAAGCAATGCGATTGGTAGTGGTACGGTGGATGAGTTTGGACACTTTAATATTCAGTTATATCTACCTCAGGCAAATGGTGAAGTCCTACGTGTTGTTGTGGAGGAAAATGGATACCAAAGCGCCTATACCGAAATTACTGCACCAATAGATAATGTTGTGCCTGAAGCGGCAACAGAACTCGTATTGGAAAATGGACAAATACTTTCAGGGCTGGCTGAAGCTTATTTAACCGTTAAGATTTTTGATGCTGACAATAATCAGGTTGGACAGACCACAGTAGATGCTAATGGAACGTTCACGACCTATTTATGGTATTCATACTGGCATGGTGAAACCTTGACTGTAAAAGTGGTTGATGGCAATCAAAATGAAAGTCCAGATAGTACTATTGTTGCGACGAATGATACGACAGCACCAGATGCAGCAACGCAACTTGCAATAAATGAGAGGGGTTATCTGACGGGCCATGCTGAAACCAATGCCACTTCATTCGATGTGACTGTGGTGGATCGTGCAGGAAACCATAGTCCCACTGTGACGGTGAACCAGACGGAAATTCCGCATATTACCGTAGATCAGTTTAGGGGAGATAATACCGATAATATCTATCAGGTGGATCATGCTTATGATTTTGTTCAGGAATATATTGTTGAATATTATGAGACCTATGAAGATGTGTGGGTTGAAGGCGGTTATTGGGAAAACCAACTGGTTGATCAGGGCTATCGAGATGTAGACTTTGGTGGCCATGACAAGATTATTAGCTCTGTCAGTTATAGCCTGGTAGACCACTATGATTCAGTTAATGATCCAACCAGTGCTGAGTCTTATTTGGAAAGTGGGCGTTATGTTGAGGATTTAGAACTGGTTGGTAGTGCGAATTTAAGTGCTACAGGCAATTGGCTGGATAATGTCATCACAGGTAATACAGGAGATAACATTCTGGATGGGCGTGGTGGGCACGATACTTTCTTTGGCGGTGCAGGTTCGGATACGGTCATCTATAACCTCTTGAACTATAGTGATGGGTTGGTCGATAGCTGGCAGGATTTCCATGTTGGCAATGTGCAGGAAGATTCACAGGCAGATAAAATTGATCTGAGTGAATTGTTAACTGATTATACAGGTGACAGTTCAGCCGACTCTTTATCTAGCTTTATCAATGTGAGTCAGGATGGAGACCATACTGTGATCAGTATAGACCGAGATGGGGATGTGAGTAACTATCAACAGGTTCAACTTGTGACCTTAAACCAGATCCATACCACTCTGGATGAGTTGTTAGCAAATCAGCAACTTATTATCTAGAAATCCTGCAAGATAAAAAAGAGATCAGCAATGGTCTCTTTTTTGTATTTTTTTTAACCTGAGGCATATTTTTTATAAAAAAAATTCTTTTTACCCCTTGAAGCCATTTTTTTTAACCCCACAAAAGTGGCATATCAAAATTTTATATGTGTTGCCATGAACTGGCGACACACATTAATCAATAAGACTAAGTCTGATGGAGTTAATTATGAGCAACATTCGTCCATTACATGATCGTGTTGTGATTCGTCGCGTAGAAGAAGAAACTAAAACGGCTGGTGGTATTTTACTTCCAGGTTCTGCTGCTGAGAAACCTTCTCAAGGTGAAATCATTGCAGTGGGTAATGGTCAGATCACTGACAATGGCGTTCGTGCTTTAGACGTTAAAGTTGGTGACAAAGTATTGTTCGGTACTTATGCAGGTACAACAGTAAAAGTAAGTGGTGAAGAACTCTTAATTATGAAAGAGTCGGACATCTTAGCTGTGCTTGAAGGCTAACTCGACACATAACTCAAATTTATTTTCAGATTCAGTATTTAAAAAGATTCGGAGTTTAACATGTCAGCTAAAGACGTAAAATTTGGTGATTCAGCTCGCTCAAAAATGATCGCAGGCGTTAACGTACTTGCAGATGCAGTAAAAGTAACTTTAGGTCCTAAAGGCCGTAATGTTGTCATCGACCGTTCTTTCGGTGCACCACACATTACTAAAGATGGTGTAACAGTTGCGAAAGAAATTTCTTTAAAAGACAAGTTTGAAAACATGGGTGCTCAACTTGTTCGTGAAGTTTCTTCTAAAACCAACGACATCGCGGGTGACGGTACAACAACGGCAACTGTACTTGCTCAAGCAATTTTAAATGAAGGGATCAAATCTGTAACTGCAGGTATGAACCCAATGGATTTAAAACGTGGTATCGATATCGCAGTAAAAACGGTTGTTGAAAATATCCGCACCAATGCAAAACCTGCTGATGATTTCAAAGCAATTGAACAAGTGGGTTCAATCTCTGCAAACTCTGACACAACTGTTGGTAAATTGATTGCGCAAGCAATGGAAAAAGTAGGTAAAGAAGGTGTTATCACTGTAGAAGAAGGTTCTGGCTTCGAAGATGCTTTAGACGTTGTAGAAGGTATGCAGTTCGACCGTGGTTATATCTCTCCATACTTCGCGAACAAGCAAGATACTTTAACTGCTGAACTTGAAAATCCGTTCATTCTTCTTGTTGATAAAAAAATCAGCAACATTCGTGAATTAATCACTGTATTAGAAGCAGTTGCTAAAACAGGTAAACCACTTCTTATCATCGCTGAAGATGTTGAAGGCGAAGCGCTTGCGACTCTTGTTGTGAACAACATGCGCGGTATTATCAAAGTATGTGCGGTGAAAGCACCTGGTTTTGGTGACCGTCGTAAAGCAATGCTTCAAGACATTGCGATCTTGACTGGCGCGACTGTTATTTCTGAAGAAGTCGGCATGTCTTTAGAGCAAGCTTCTCTTCAAGATTTGGGTACTGCACACAAAATTACTGTATCTAAAGAAAATACAGTGATTGTTGATGGTGCTGGCAATGCAGAGCAAATCGCTGAACGTGTTCAACAGATCCGTGCTCAAATTGAAGAGTCAACTTCTGAATACGATAAAGAAAAGCTTCAGGAACGCGTTGCTAAATTAGCAGGCGGTGTGGCAGTCATCAAAATTGGTGCAGCAACCGAAGTTGAAATGAAAGAGAAGAAAGACCGTGTTGACGATGCACTTCACGCAACTCGCGCAGCAGTTGAAGAAGGTGTTGTAGCAGGTGGTGGTGTTGCACTGGTACGTGCTGTAAACGTATTGGATGGCTTAAAAGGTGCAAACGAAGATCAAACTGCGGGTATCAACATTTTACGCCGTGCGATTGAAGCGCCACTTCGTCAAATCGTTTCGAATGCTGGTGATGAGCCATCAGTTGTAATCAATGCAGTTAAAGCGGGTGAAGGTAACTTTGGCTATAACGCTGCAACTGGTGAATATGGCGATATGTTGGAAATGGGTATTCTAGACCCAGCTAAAGTAACGCGTTCTGCACTTGAGCACGCAGCTTCTGTTGCTGGTTTAATGTTGACAACTGAATGCATGATTACTGACATTCCAGAAGACAAACCAGCTGGTCCAGATATGGGCGGTATGGGTGGTATGGGCGGAATGATGTAATTACATCTTCTTCCTAGATTAAAAAAATCCCTGCTAATGCAGGGATTTTTTTTATTCAGAATTTATAATGACTTATCGAAATAAAATAATCATCCATGTAAAAAATATAATCGCAAGAGAAACAAATTGAGCAGCACTGCCCATGTCTTTTGCATTTTTAGAAAGTTGGTGTTTTTCTAAAGAGATACGATCAACTACAGCTTCAATTGCTGAATTAAATAGTTCAACAATAATTGCAAGCAAACAAACAGCCACCATGAGTGCTTGTTCTAGGGCTGAGACATCAACAGAAAAACTGATTGGGATCAAAATTAAATTAAGCAAAAGGACTTGTCTAAAAGCGGCTTCATGGCTAAATGTAGCTTTAAATCCGGCAAGGGAATAGCCTGTTGCATTAAAAATACGTTTGATACCACTTTTGCCTTTGTAGGGAGAGTAAGGCGTCATAATAAAACTGCTTATGAAGAAAACACTACTATTATAAAATTAAAAGTAAGACAGAGGATTGGCAATAAGTCGCATGATTGCATCAAAAATGTAGTGTTTCTCGACATTTTAACTGGAACTTTCAGATTTGATTTGTCAATTTCCTTTGCGCTAAGGATAATAAGCACATACAAATCGATGGAAAGAATTGCATGAAAATTATCGCAGATGAAAATTTGGCATTTACCGATTATTTTTTTGCAGATTTTGCTGAAATACAGCATAAAGCAGGGCGCACCTTGACTCATAATGATGTCCAAGATGCCGATGCACTTTTGGTTCGCTCGGTGACTAAAGTGAATCATGCCTTAATTGATCAGACCAAGCTTCAATTTGTAGGCAGTGCGACAATTGGTACAGATCATCTTGATATTCAAGCTTTGGAACAGCAGCATATTGCATGGAGTAATGCTGCGGGCTGCAATGCGCAAGCCGTTGCTGAATATGTGATTACTGCTTTATTGCATTTGAATATCGACTTATTAGAACAAGAGAAAGCTTTTACATTAGCAATTGTTGGCTTAGGCAATGTAGGGAGTCGACTCGCAGTGATGGCTCAATTGTTGGGCTGGAATGTGATTGGCTATGACCCTTATGTGCAACTCGCTGGCATTGAAAATGTATCCTTTCAGGAGTTGTTAAAACAGGCTGATGCGATTTCAATTCATGTCCCTTTAACCTTAGCTGGTGATTATCCAACACAACATTTGTTCAACGATGCTTCATTTGCTGCAATGAAAGCATCCGCAATTTTGATTAATAGTGCGCGTGGTCCAGTGATTCAACAATCTGCATTGATGAACGATATTAAAAAAAACAACCGTAAAGTTGTCTTGGATGTCTTTGAGTTTGAACCAGAGATTCCAGCGCAATTGCTGAATTTATTAGCTTTAGCCACCCCACATATTGCAGGGTATAGCCTTGAAGGCAAAGCGAGAGGAACACAGATGATTTATGAGGCATTTTGCGATAAATTTTCTTATGAAGCCTCAAAGCGTTTTGAGAGTCAATTGCCTCAGGTGGAACAATATTTCGGGCAGCAGGATTTAAAAGCTGTGCTTAAACAACATCTCACTCAAATTTACGATATTGCTGAAGATGATAAACAATTAAGAGCTTGTGTTCAAAATGCTAAAGTTGAACAAAAAGCATTTGATTTACTTCGTAAAAATTATCTTTTACGTCGTGAATGGGCGGCACACGGTGGACCAAAAGCATGAGCCAAGATATGAAATCCTATCAACCGACTTGTTCTATTGAGGCATTAAAAGCACGTGCAGAGATGTATCAAAAGATTCGTCAGTTTTTTGCTGAGCGTAAGGTATTAGAGGTTGAAACACCTGTTTTGTCTCAAGCTGCTGTAACCGATGTTCATTTGGCATCTGTACAAGTACAACGTCATATTCATGGCAAATTAAATACTCAGTACTTACAGACTTCACCTGAATTTCCAATGAAACGTTTATTGGCCAGTGGTAGTGGAGCAATTTATCAAATCTGTAAAGTATTCCGTGATGATGAGCATGGGCGTAAGCATAATAGTGAATTTACCATGCTGGAATGGTATCGACCTGGTTTAGATTTAAAAGGTTTAATGCATGAAACAGCAGATTTACTAGAAGTGTGTTTGGCACATCGTTTTGGTGAAGTCCGTCCGTATATTTTGAGTTATAAGCATGCTTTTCAAGATCGTTTAGATATTAATCCTTTACAAGCGAATTTAAAGCAACTTAAAGAAACTGCGAATCGTGTAGGACTCAATCTTGATTTAGGAAATGATCGCTTGGGTTATATGGATTTATTATTTTCGCATTTCGTTGAACCAAGTTTAGGCTTTGATGCACCTGTATTTTTAACTGACTTTCCGCCTGAAATGGCATCGTTGGCTAAGGTAAAAACAGATGAGGATGGTGAATTAGTCGCAGCACGCTTCGAGGTATACATTGAGGGTTTAGAGCTTGCCAATGCCTATGATGAGCTTTTAGATGCCAAAGTTTTAGCTGAACGTTTTGACGCCGATAATATCGAACGTGCTCAACAAGGATTACCCGTCATTCCAACGGATCAACACTTGTTAGCAGCTTTACCCCACATGCCAGAGTGTTCAGGGATTGCACTTGGAATTGATCGTTTACTGATGGTTGCGATGAATAAGATGAAAATTGATCAAGTGATTACTTTCCCAGCGGAGATTGCTTAGAAACTTTCATCTTTACATGCTTATAAAAACTGCATCAATAATTGAATTAACTCACTTTGTCGATGCGTTTTGGTTTTCTTGAAAATCGCTTGTAGATGTTTTTTGACAGTATCAGCCTGAATATCGTGTGAGAGAGCAATTTCTTTGGTGGTTTTACCCTCAAGTAATTGCTCACATATTTTGTGTTCTACAGGTGTGAACATAAAAAGCTGAGTACATATTTCTCGTTGATATTTAGGTTTATGTTTTAAACCAGAAAATGTGGCGAGTAAAACTGGACGTAGACCAAAAATCTTGTGTGTTTTTTCTGGACTTAATAAATCTAGTGTTAAGAATAAATGATCATCAATCATCATAATTTTACTGCGTTCAGCGTAGCTTAAGTCATGATGGCGTTTATGTAGGCGTTCTAGCTCAATCAGGTTTAACTCAAATTGTTGTTGGCTACTTTCATTGAATGCAAAACGACGTTGTTTGATTTGGATCAGTTTACTATTTTCCAATAGCTGTTTTGCTTCTATATTCAATTCAAGAATATCGCCATTCAAATTAATAATCGCAATAGGCTGATTCATTTTTTGAATTAATTGGGACCCGAGTAAGGTCATTGTCGAGTATTCAAAATGATGTCGATATTGTTGAATTTTTTGCTGTAGTATCGGTAATAATTCATAAATCGGTTGTAATTCAGAACAACTCAAAGCACCTCGTTCGGGGCTAGTCAAAAATGAAAGTATGATACAAACTTTATGATCATAAAGAATTTGTATTGCTGAACAAAAACGTAAATTTAGAGGTTTTAATACTTGTTGATAGACTTGAGTTTGAAGAATTTCATCTTCTGTGAAATGTTGAAAACAATGCATCCAACCTTGCATTGGAGCCACTAACATTTTGTTTAAGCGAGGATCATCATCTATATCTAAACGAATTTGTTTTAGTGCGGCTTGTTCAAGTTGATGTTCATCAAAATCAACGCCATGATGAACACTAAAAGATAGCGCTTGTACTTCAAGATCAACGGCGAGTAGTTGAGAGGCTTGTAGATTAAAATGTTGATTCAGTTGTTCTAATAAAATAATCCAATCATCAGCATGCTGCACCTTATTCAAGATTTCCATGACAGTGCTTTGTTGGCTTAGATCCATTCAAAAATCCCATTAGAATAAATAGAATACATTTCCATGTAGTTTATATGGGTTTTGATGAAATGAAATCAGTAACTGAAATATATTCTAGTTTTATTTATACAATTTGATGAGATGAATTATTTGAAAGAAAAAATTGAATAAACTTTATCATTTGATGAAAATGCCTAAGCCCTATCAAAGCCTAGGCGAGATTGAATTTAACAACGTCCTTTTTTAGCCTGTCCTGGAGGACAAAAATCACTATGACCATCATGGTGGTTGTCTGGATCAACAATCACACTGCCATGAGGGGTATGCACGGCACAGGCCGACAAGCTAAATGTGATTAAAGTACTGAAGCAAAGCAGTATTATTTTCATCATTGCATCCTCTTTTTATTGCTTTCTCATTTACTTTAAATTGATCCTCACTTTTCGACTAGCGTAATGACGCATGTTTTTAATAGAGATTTGTATCATTCGACTGTACGTAAAATAGTTCTAAATCCCACATGGGTTGCTGCCAAATCAAATTCTTGTGGATAACGACTACTGTTTCGATAGCGTGCGCAAAAGTTGGAGGCACAAAGAAAAGAACCGCCTTTGAGTACATATTGCGTTGCGGTGCTGTTTTGTTGACGAAGTTCCGCATAATTGCCCATGTGCTGATCATGTGCGCCGTGATAAGCAGAAGAGGTCCATTCCCAGACATTGCCAATCATATCGAATAACTTAAAAGCATTGGAAGCATAACAGCCGACAGGCGCCACACTTTGGAAATGATCTTCAACCGTATTATCGAAAGGAAATTCACCTTGCCAATAATTGGCTTGTGGATGTTGATGCGTATCTTGTGGCGCTTGGTGTAAAGGAGTATCACTTTTCGAACCTGCTTTGGCGGCATATTCCCATTCTTGCTCTGTAGGTAAGTCCCGACCTAACCAAACGGCATAGTGTTCAGCATCATTTTTAGTGACATAGCGAACAGGTTCAGACGGTAATGGAGGCTGACCCTGAGCACCATTCGGCGTTTTCCATGTGTAATCTGATTTCAGCTGCCACCATTGTTTTGGGTTGTTCACATCAGGTGAAAATACTGCAGCCTGTTTCTGCTTTTCTGCATCAGTGATATAGCCTGTGGCTTTGACAAAACTGGAGAATTGAGCAACTGTCACCTCGGTTTGGTCAATCCAAAAACCTGTTACTTGGCGTTGTGCTTGGCCAAAATTCAATTCATCAGGGTAGGCTAAGTTTGAACCCAGTTGAAATGAACCTTCAGGAATCCAGACCATACCTGCAGTTTTACTGTTTTGCCATGCCTCAGGTAAGCCCGAATACTGTTGGCATTGCTGTAATGAGCCCAATAGAGCCAATGTGCTGTTTTGTGTATGTGATTGAGTGGCAGCAGGCTTAACTTTGCTACAGCCTGTCACGAGGGACAGACTGATCAGTGAAACTAAAATGCATACCCATTTCATTTAAGGAAATATTCCTTAACCCCATTTTGCTGGGTATATTGATTATATACATTTATCAGCTCTTGTAATTTAGCCGGATTATCTTGAGCAAGGTTTTGCGTTTCGCCTCGATCATTTTTGAGGTTATACAATTCCCATGCACCTGTTCCGAGTTCTGATTTACCTTGTAATGCAATTTTCCAGTCCCCTTGACGGGCATATTTACTGCCATGTAATTCATCGGCAAAGCTAAAGTTAACGGGGCGGATCGCTTGTGCTTTATTGTCGAGTAAAGGTTTCCATGAATAGCCGCTTGGCGTATTGATTTGACGGCCTTTGTATTGACCTTGTGGGACGGCAATATTTGCGTAGTCGAGCACGGTTGGGAACACATCCAAGACTGAGGCAAAACCATGATGCATGGCTTGGGCTTTGCTTTGATAAGGGAGCTTCACAATTGCAGGTGCGGTGGTTGCACCTTCACCTGCAGTATCTTTCCATAGATGGAATGGCGCAGCACTGACTTCCGCCCAACGTGGTCCAACATAGTGATAAGAGCTTGATGTCCCCACATTATTCACGCCGTTATCAAAACCTGATTCAGCACCGTAATTGCCACGGATAAAGCCTTCTGCACCATTGTCTGAGACAAAGAAGATTAATGTATTGTCATATAGATTATTGCGTTTTAAATATTGAATCACCCGACCAATATTGGCATCCAGATTTTCGACCATGCCTGCATAGATTTCCATTCTGCGTGCTTCCAGCACTTTTTGCTCGGTTGAAAGTTCATTCCACTTGCCATATTTTTGCGGTGCATTTTGCGTGGCGATTGGTTCAGCCGCCTTAAAGTTGGCTGGAATTAATCCGAGTTGTTTTTGGCGAGCTATACGCGCATCGCGAATCACATCATAGCCTGCGTCATAAACACCGCGATAACGATCGCGATATTCAGCGGGTGCTTGTAAAGGCCAATGCGGCGCGGTGTAAGCAGCATACGCAAAGAATGGCTTGCCTGAGTTTTTACCTGACTCGATATAACTGATTAATTTGTCTGTGAAGTAATTGGTAGAGAAGAAATCATCGGGTAAGGATGAAATCGGAACTTGTTTGCCGTCTTCCGTATACGTCGCATTACGCTTATAGGCACTCGGTGCTTGTTTAAAATGTAGGTCTAAGCCTTGCAATAACGTAAATGAGTGATCGAATCCTTTAGCATGTGCGTTGGTTGCATCGGTTAAGCCTAAGTGCCATTTACCACTGATATAGGTTCGGTAGCCATTGTCTTTGAGGACTTCTGCAATAGAGAGTGAACGTTCATTTAAATAGCCCTCATAACCGGGTTCATTTTGTAAGTGAGGCTTATTAAGTTCCGCCATTGCCCCAATACCTGCTAAATGGTGGTCAGTTCCCGAAATTAATTGTGAACGAGTTGGTGAGCAGGTTGGGGCAGTATGGTAATCCGTTAAAATACGACCTGCTCGGGTTAGTTCATCAATATTGGGTGTATGAATTTCCCCACCAAAAGCGCCTAAGTCTGAATAGCCTAAGTCATCAGCCATAATGAATAAAATGTTGGGTTGCTTCTTGGTTTCAACCACAGTATTTGAATGATCAGAATCATTGCTGCAAGCTGAAATTGACAAGCTAAATAATGCAATAGAAAGTGTGCTAAAGAGACTATTATGAGACATTAGGATCGACTTAATTTTATAGAAGAATTATGACGAGTTTAGAGCGATGATTTTTATGATAAAAATAATTAAAATTTGATTGTTAATCTTAAAAAAAGAAAAGCCCCAAAAAAGGGGCGTGTATGATAAAAATTAAAATGGTATTTGAGTGAGTTGATTTAAAAAGTGCGGCAGCACTTTAGGTTCTAATAAAATTGTCATGACCACACCATACGCTGCTCCCCATAAGTGAGCACTATGGTTGATATTTGTGTTGCCTCTTTTGCCAGACCAAATACTGTAAGCGACATATAAAATGGCAAAAATAATGGCTGGAACGGGAATAAAGAAAACGAAAATGAGCTTCCATGGTTGAAACAGAATATAAGCAAATAACACTGCAGAAACAGCACCAGACGCACCTAAACTTGCCCAACGAATATCATGTCGATGTTTTAAATAGCTTGGTAAAATTGCTGCAATTAATCCACCTAAATAAAATAAGACAAAGCCTGTGTCATAAAAAAACTGACGATAAAAGCTTTCAATAATATTGCCAAAGAAGAACAGCGTGATCATGTTAAAGAGTAAATGAGTACCATCAGCATGAACAAAACCATGTGTAATAAAGCGGTCATACTGCCCACGTTGCAGTGCAGGTGGCCAAAAAATTAAACGATTCATCACCGTTTGATTTGAGAAGGCTAACAAGGAAATGGCAACTGTAATGATGATCAGTGTCACAGTATGACTAAAGGGTAGATGTAACATAAATGTTTTAAAATTGATCAGTGTCTCAGCAATAATGCCATTAAAAACTTAATAAACAATGATCTTGCATAGAATTCCTACAAAAATGGTTGATTTTTTTTTATTACACTCCATCTTCGGTTAAGATAACGACATCAGCTTGAGGAATATTGTTATGTCGACTGAGAACACCAACACTGCCATTGCAGAAGAAATCCCAAACCTTTTGATTACTCCATCTGCGCAAGAGTATTTAAGTGATTTATTATCAAAGCAAAATACTCCAGGGATTGGCGTTCGTGTTTTTGTAGAACATCCAGGTACACCGCGTGCAGAATGTTGTATGGCATATAGCGCACCTGATGAAGTAGTACCAACAGACTACAAACAGGAATATCCTGATTTTCCTGCTTATGTTGATGCACCATCCATTCCATATTTATTAGATGCTGTCATTGACTACAACAAAGACCGTTTTGGTGGTCAATTAACTTTCCGTGCACCAAATTCGAAAGTGCCGCGTGTTGGCCCAGATGCGTCAATTGAAGAACGAATTACCTACATTTTACAATCTGAGATCAATCCAGGTTTAGAGGGTCATGGCGGTAATTGTAGTTTAGTTGAAGTGAAAGATGATCCAGAGCATGGTCTTACTGCTGTATTGAAATTTGGTGGTGGTTGCCAAGGTTGCTCAGCAATTGATGTTACCCTTAAACAAGGTGTTGAAACGACTTTACAACAGCATGTCCCAGAATTAAAGCGTGTGGTTGACCAAACTGATCACTCTCAGTCAGAAGGTGCGTACTTCAAGTAATAAAACTTGAAATTTATTGCATTATAAAAGCCCTGAATAGGGCTTTTTTTATTATTCATTTAATCAAATTTTATTTCATCATTATGTTCAGGAATGTGTGTTCTGAATTAAATAATGAAAATATAAATAATAATTATTATCATTTATATTGAGTTTTATTGTTTCTTTGTTAGAATCTAGCCTAGTTTTTTAGCAAATCTTATGATTTATCTTAATCAGGTGGGAATATGTCTAATAAAATAGCACGCCATACATTACTCGCAACTTCTATTCTGAGTGGCATGATGACGTTTGCATATGCAGCAGAAACTACAGTTAATCAAAGTGGATTGGTTGAAAAATCAAATGAAAACGATGTTGTTAAACTGGAGACAATTGTTCTAACAGCAGAGGAACAAATTAAACAATCTCTCGGAGTTTCTAAGATCACTGCCGAAGATTTAGAAAAAATTCCAGTACGTAATGATATTTCTGAATACGTTCGTCGTATGCCAGGCGTTAACTTAACAGGGAATAGTGCAACAGGTCAGCGTGGAAATAATCGTCAAATTGATATTCGTGGTATGGGGCCTGAGAATACACTCATTTTGATTGATGGAAAGCCTGTGTCCTCACGTAACTCTGTACGCTATGGTTGGAAAGGAGAGCGTGACACACGGGGAGATTCAAATTGGGTGCCAGTAGAAGCTATCGAGTCTATTGAGGTTTTACGAGGTCCAGCAGCAGCTCGTTATGGTTCTGGAGCGGCGGGTGGTGTAGTCAATATTATTACTAAGAAAGTAACGAATGAGACACATGGTTCCGTTGAGCTATATACCAATCAACCTGAAGATTCCAAAGAAGGCGATTCTACTCGAGTAAGTTTCAATCTTAGTGGTCCAATCATTAAAGACATTTTATCTTATCGTTTATATGGTAATTACAATAAAACTGATGCAGATGCAGTAGATATTAATAAATCAATTGGCAGTCAGGCTGCTGGTCGAGAAGGGGTTAAAAATAAAGATATTGCTGGGCGCTTAGCTTGGCAAGCAACTGATGAACAAACAGTATTGCTTGATATTTCTTCTGGTCGCCAAGGCAATATTTATTCTGGAGACTCTCAATTAAATTCAAATGCAGAAACCGACCCAATTCTTTCTCAACTTATCGGGAATGAAACCAATACCATGTATCGAGATAGCTTGGCGCTAACTCATGAGGGAGATTGGGATTGGGGCAAAAGCAAATTGGTTGCGCAGTACGATAAAACACGTAATAAAAGACTTCCAGAGGGTTTAGCAGGAAGTGTTGAAGGAAAAATTAATAATTTAAATGATCGTGTTACATCCAAACTAGACACGTTAAGATTAAATGGCGAGCTAAATATTCCACTTGAATATTATCTACCACAAGCATTGACCTTGGGTGTCGAGTGGGTGGAAGACAAATTCACTGATCAGACTTCTACAACACAAGGTAAGGATCAAAGTGGTGCTGGCTATGGCGATCAGCTTGCTAAAGGTGATCGTAGTAAAATGGAATCACGAATTGCATCGGCATATATTGAAGATAATTTCAAAGTTACAGATATGACCGATGTTGTGGTCGGTTTACGTTTTGATGATCATAGTAAATCAGGCTCAAACTGGAGTCCAAGTTTAAACATAACGCAAAAATTAAATGATCATTTTACTTTGAAAGGGGGGATTGCCAAAGCCTATAAAGCCCCGAATATGTACCAAAATGCTGAAGGTTATTTATTAAGTACCAATGGTAATGGTTGTCCTGCAAATATTGCTTCGCGCTGTTTATTACAAGGTAATGGCGATTTAAAACCAGAAACTTCAATCAACAAAGAAATTGGGATTCAATTCCAAAAAGATGTTGTGAATGCCAGCTTAGCTTGGTTCCGTAATGATTATAAAAATAAGATTGTTGCTGGAACAGACATTGTTGGGACTGTGAATGGTTCAAGTACAAATGCAAACGGAGGGGTTACGCAAACGACTTGGAATATTCTTCGTTGGGATAATACACCAGAGGCATTGATTCAAGGGTTTGAAGGGAGTTTAGGACTAGATTATGGCAATATCCGCTGGACCAACAATTTCACTTATATGATGGACTCTAAGGATAAGAAAACAGGAAATCCTTTGTCACTTGTTCCAAAGTATACGATTAACTCAATTTTCGATTATGACATCACGGATCAATTGGATGTGAATTTTGTTTACACTCAATATGGTCGTCAAAAATCACGTCAATTCGCAGAAAATAGGATTGAAGCAGGTGTGGGTTCAGGTGGTACAAGTAGTGCGATTAAGCCAAGTGATGTAAAAAGTTATAGCTTAGTCGGTTTAAATATGGGCTATAAATTTAACAGCCAATTCAGCACTCGTCTTGGTGTAAGTAATTTATTTGATAAACAAATTTTAAGAGATAGTAATTCAATCAGTCAAACATACAACGAACCAGGTCGGGCTTATTATGCAAGTTTAAAATATTCATTCTAAGCAAACGACGATAAAACAAGGCACTTTAAGTGCCTTGTTTTTTTAGTATTTCATGGACTTGTTCTGAGTAATAAAATTTTTCTAGATGTGCGCGTGCTCGTTGTCTTAAATACCCAGTTTGAATCACTTGCTGTAGCACGGGTGTAAGTAAATTATTCAATTCATTCTGAATTAAATCTTCATCAATATTTAGATCACGCAGTAACAAATCGAAAGTTCTCTCTTGGTTTCTTGCGTACCATGCATAGACCCCATCATGAATCTGCTGTTTCAAGTAAGGCGTTTGGCGAATATGATCCCAAATTTCATGACCTAATCCCACAGTTTGAGGTAGGTCTTGGACTTCAAAATAATTTCGCAATACTGAAATCGGCATCAGTTTGATTTTATGCCAAAGATTTGCTTGGAAGTGATAGAGCTTGTCATCATTAAAATGTTGATTCAAAACTTTTTCGCTCATTTGGCTAATTTTTAAAATATTCTTTTGCAAATAATGACCAATTGTTTCATTCAGGTTGGAATCCGTAACGGTTTCTAAAACGGATTTTCCCATTTTCATGAAATGTCCTACGCCAGGAACGCGTTTAGACATGACCGAATTATCTAAGTAATCTTGGATGGAGTGTTGTATAAGCTGCGTAATCAAGGCTGAAAAGGCTGGATTATTGACGATAGTTTGAATTAAACGTTGCCGATGTCCAGCTTTTCCTGCGACGTATTGTGCAATTGAGTCGATGGTTAATACAGGCATAACCTCTTCAATTGTGGTGCTATCGTTCAGCGGATGAATCAATGCAAAACGAATATGCTCAGCAATTTGCTCAATGAGAAATGGACTTGCGGGCGTTGCAAGAATTTGCTTTTCGATCAGTTTAAAAATCTGTTCAAATGACCAAATATGTTGTAGCTGTTGCAACCGTAACCAATGATAGAATTGCTTAAACTCATATTGAATGGTTTCTGATTGTGAAAACTCTTGATCTAAAAAATCAAGTTGTGCATCAATTAGCTGTTCTATCATTGGATGTTTAGACATAAAACCTCAAATTCTTACTAAACTTATGGAGATGGTGCAGTTGCAGGCTTTTGTGTCTGGATTTTGCTCAAGAAAGGTAGATATTGTTGAACCACCAATTGATCTGCTTCCAAAATTGGCATATGTCCCACATTATCTAAAATCACAGGTGCTTGCGCATTTTTCAATAATGATTTTAACTCAGGTGCCACTTCGACATTAATAATTTTATCTTGCTTGCCCCATAAAATCAGGGTGGGCGCATCAATTGATTTTGCAAGCAGAGCAAAAGAATCAGGAGTAAACAGTTTATTGAGTGCGATCAATTGATCCACCATTTTTTGAGTTTGCTCAACTTGACCAATCATCATTTTTTCCTGTGCTTGAGCAATTTCTTTTGGAATAAATGGCGGAGCATACATCGCCTGTTGCATCAAGAAATTAAAGTCACCTTTTTTACTGACGATCATGTTTTTCAAATGTTTCGGATCTTTTAGGTAAGGCGTTGTTGCTGCTTTGTACACACCAGCAGCATCGACCAAGAACAGGCTTTTCGTTTCAAAAGGATATTGACCTGCATAAAGCATTGCAATCGATCCACCAAGTGAGTGACCTGCAATATGTGCTGGACCTGTCAAATTTGCGGCTTCGATAAAACGACGTAATTTTTCAGTCACATTCGGAACTGAATAATCAAAGTCTTTAGGAACTTGTGTTTCGCCACTCGCTGGTAAGTCAGGGATAATAACATGGTAATTTGCGGTTAATGCATGTGCGACACGATTCCAGTTATCACGACTACCTGCTAAACCATGAATTAAAATAACAATAGGTTTTCCTGCTTGACCACCTTCACTATATGACCAACTAATATCTCCTACTTTTAAAGGCTTGGTCTGTAAGCCAGCCCAAGCACGTTCTTGTTGTAATACATTTTGGAAACTCATTTCTATTTCAGCAGCTTGAGTAGAACTTACAGCAATTGTTGCTAAGCTGAATGAGAGCAAAGTGGCAGTGATCGTTTTTCGGAATGGTGTTGAAAACAGTGTTTTGGTCATGATTGTTCTATCCTTGATTCATTTTTAAACCAATTGATTATTGTAGAAGTTTGGAATGCAGTCATTTGCATAATCTACAGATGTATGGAAATTCTTGCCAATGAAATGATTATTTTTCCATTATTTTTCTTGATATCAGGACACTCAATTATCTAAGAGTTTTTATTTTTGTCAGTGACAATCTAGCATACCCACATTAAACTAGTTTTTCATGTCAATCATAGATGGATGTACGCATGCTCACCGCTCAAGAAGCCTTAGAACGTTTAAAATCTGGTAATGCTCGTTTTGTTAAAGGGGAAACGACCCAGCAAAAATTGCTCACTCACCAAGAGCGTGCTGAAATGGCAAGTGAACAAAATCCTTTTGCTATCGTCTTAGGATGTTCTGATTCTCGAGTGCCTGCGGAAATGGTATTTGATCAGGGGTTAGGTGACTTGTTTGTTATCCGAGTTGCTGGAAATATTGTTGCACCCTCTCAGGTTGGTAGTGTTGAATTTGCTGCTGAACGTTATGATTGTGCTGTGGTTGTTGTATTAGGACATAGTCATTGCGGTGCGATTCAAGCAACGATTGATACACTCAAACATCCGGATCAAGCACCATCTTCAAACTTGATGTCAATCGTAAATCGTGTACGCCCATCTGTTGAAATCTTAATGCAAACTGAGTTAAAGGATGATTTGAAAAAATTGTCTGCGCATGCAGTACGTTCAAATGTATTTGCTTCAGTGAATCAGCTACGTCATGGCTCAGCTGTATTAGAAGGTTTAATTGAAAAAGGCAAAATGATTGTTGTTGGCGCAGAATATTCGCTTGAGACAGGTGAAGTGACATTCTTTGATTTTTAATTAAAATCTCAAACTCTAAAAAATAAGAGGTGCCTAAAGGGCACCTTTTATGTATGGATAAGCTAAATTTAATAGAATAGGTTGGGCTTTAGCATTTGGGTGAATTTGATCGTTTTGAATTAAATTTTTATGTCCAGCGATCCCTTCTAAAAAGAAAGGCAATAACTTGACTTTATATTGCTGGCTTACAACTTTATAATTTTTTTCAAAAACGCTGCTATACGCCGTCCCATAATTGGGTGGTATTTTCATGCCAAATAGTAAAACAGAGGCTTTCTGCTTTTGGCTGAGTTGTACCAATTGTGCTAAATTTTTTTGAATCATTTGAGGGGGTTGACCTCGTAAGCCATCATTTCCACCTAACTCAATTACAACAATTTCAGGCTGATAAGTTTGTAATAATTTAGGCAATCTTGCCAAAGCACCACTTGTAGTTTCACCACTGACGCTTGCATTGACCACTTTATGCTGTTTCGGATACTGTTGGTCTAAACGCTGTTGTAATAGGTTTACCCAGCCTTGTTTGGCATCTATGCCATAACCTGCACTGAGACTGTCACCCAAAATTAAAATAGTCTTTGCTGATGCGAAAGCGGGTAATGAGCAAATCGTGATGATTCCAAATGTTTTGGATAGCGAAAATAAAACTTTAGATATTTGCATTGCACTTTAAATTTGTCCTAAAGGATACGTGACATGATGCCACAGCCGATTATTTCTGCCCAAAAAGTTACACAAAATATCCACATTAATCAGCAAACATTAACCATCTTAAAAAATATCGATTTAGATATTTATCAGGGGGAACAGATTGCGATTACAGGTCGTTCAGGTTCTGGAAAATCCACTCTATTAGGTATTCTAGCAACACTTGATCGACCAAGTATGGGGGAATTGTGGGTCTGTGGACAAGCGGTGCATACTTTAACTGAAGAGCAGCGTGCTCAGGTCCGTTTAGAAAATATCGGTTTCGTGTTTCAATCTTTTCAGCTTTTACCACAGCTCAGCGCACTCGAAAATGTGATGTTACCCTTACGTCTTCAGCCTGATTTTAATTTTAGGCAAGCTGAAAATAAGGCATTGCAATGGCTAGAGCGTGTTGGATTAGTTCGCCAAGCACAGCAAACGCCTAAAGTTTTATCGGGTGGTGAGCAACAACGTGTTGCGATTGCTCGAGCCTTAATTGCTGAGCCTAAGATTATTTTTGCAGATGAACCGACAGGTAATCTGGATGGGCAAACTGCAGCAGAAATTGAGCAACTGTTATTTGATTTAAACAAAGAACTCGGAACAACTTTAATCCTTGTAACGCATGATCAAAATTTGGCAGCCTTGTGTCAACGGCATGTCAAATTGCTTGATGGTCAAATCCAAGAAATTGTAAAAGTGCAGGAGGGTGTATGAGTTCAGTTTTCAAACCACTACTTTTGCAAAGTTTCCGCACAGGAGGGTTATATTTACTGATTATTGCCCTGTCTTTAGCTATAAGTGCCACCACCGCATTAAAATTTAGTAATACTCAAGTTCAAAATGCCGTTTCATTGCAAGCTGCCGAAATGCTGGGTGCAGATTTAGTTTTGTCTGATAATGACCCTATCCAATCAAAGTGGGTACAAAACGCCCAACAACTTCATCTAAAACAGACACCTGTCACTTTGTTTGGATCAATGGCACATACCCAAGACCAATTTGTGATGGTCAATGTCAAAGCTGTCGATGAACATTTTCCACTGCGTGGTAAATTAGAGATTCAACCGAGAGCGAAATCCATTCAACAAGGTGAAGTTTGGTTAAGTCCAAGAGCAATTGATCTGTTAAAAGTAAAAGTGGGGGATCAGGTTGCCATTGCTGATGGAAAATTTAAAGTAACAGGCATTATTGAGCATGACTCTAATCAGGAGTTGGGCTTTTCAGGTTTTTCACCAACCGTGATTATTCATCAAGCAGATATTGCGAAAACGAATGCTATTCAGGTTGGGAGTCGGATTGATTATCGATTATTAATGGCAGGTGAGCCAAAACAAGTTGAAACATTTAAGACCGTCTTTAAACAAGAAACTAAGCTTGAAGCTGATCCTCATAATCAACAAGCAGAGAATAGTGAACAAAGCACACTGAAACTACGTGATGCGAGTCAGTCCAATACCCGTTTGATGAAACCTATTGAAAATCTGGATACCTTTCTACAGCTTGCCAACCTCTTAACCATTCTACTGTGTGGGATTGCGATTGCTTTAACCAGCCAACGTTATGTGCAACAAAATCAGGATCATATTGCTTTGATGCGTTGTCTCGGTGCGAGTAAACGACAGATATTAGTCGCTTATATGATATTGCTTGCGATTGTCAGTGCCTTATCAATTGTGATTGGAAGCTTAATCGGAATCGCGTTGGGATACGGTTTGTTGCAATTGATGTTGCAACTGATTCCACAATTGCAACTCAGCTTTGCCATTGCTGATTTGCTTATGGCATTACCCATCGCAATTTTTACCAGTGTCATGGTGCTGATTGGTTTCATTTTGCCAAGTATTTGGGAATTATTGAATACGCCACCGATTCGTGTCATTCGTCAGCAAGAGCGTTCACGTAAGTCCTACATGATGATGTTTAGTGTCGGTATTGTGAGTTTGGTCATCTTTAGTTTGGTGCTGAGTGATAATTTAAAATTAAGTTTATTGGTCTTATCTGCCATATTAGTACTTTGTGTGACTCTATTTGCTGTGATTTGGTCATTACTGAGAGTAATTAAGCAGTTGAAACATCCCTTATCTGCTTATGTTCGAATCCCACATCAGACGGCTTTGCAAATCACAGCACTTGCTTTAGGTCTCAGCTTAATAACAGTTCTAAGTGTTTTAAGAACGGATTTATTAGAGCGTTGGCAGCAGCAATTGCCTGAAGGTACACCGAATCAGTTTGTCTACGGTCTGCCACCATTTGATATGCCACAGTTCAAACAACAGCTTGAGCAGAATAAGTGGCAATCAACACCTCTATATCCCAATATTCGGGGACGCTTGATTGCTAAAAATGGTCAGGCTTTCAGTACTGAACTGATTCAACAAAATAATTCCTTACGCCGTGAACTGAATCTGACTCAAGCGGAGCTTTATCCAAAAGATAATCTGATTACTCAAGGGAACCCAAAGTTCACCCAAGTTGGGCAAGTGTCGGTAGAAGAAAAATTGGCTACTGAATTAGGGATTAAAGTGGGGGATCAACTGAGTTTTAGTTTGCCTGAAGGATCATTGGATGCCAAAGTGATTAACCTACGTTCAGTTGAGTGGGAGAGTTTTAGCCCTAATTTTTTCTTTATTTTTTCGCCCAAAACCATGGATGAAAATGCAGGAAGTTATTTAGGCAGTTTTTATGTCCCTACTGCGGATCAGCCAAAAATGGTGCGATTGATTGAACAATTTACCAATACTGTATTTATTGATGTTGGGCGTGTTTTAGATGAAGTGAAACGTTTAATGAATATATTGGTTCAGGTAGTGACAGTACTGGCAATATTGGTTGGTTTGTCAGGTATCTTGGTTTTAATTGCATGTTTGAATGTTTTAATGGATGAGCGCCGTAAAGAAGTGGCTTTATTACGATCTTTTGGTGTCGCAAAAAATAAATTAAAACAGATGCTCAGTTTAGAAATTGGTTTTATTGGCTTGGTGGCAGGAATTGTAGCATGTCTTTTTGCTGAAGTGATTAGTGCGATTGCCAGTTACAAGATGCAAATGGCAATCCAATTTCATCCTGAAATTTGGTTAATTTTACCGCTCAGTATGATGCTGGTATGTATGTTGATTGGTCGATATCGACTCAGTTATTTATGTGATATTCCACCGTTACAAAGTCTGAGAGAGATCAATCAATCTTAAAAGCTTAACTGGTTTTGGCGCAGGATTTCATTCCATAGAGAATTAAGTCCTGTGCTTAACTCATTACAGTAAACATAAAATCCGAGCGTTAATAAACTAGCTAAAACCAGTGCAATGATTTGTAAGATAACTGGATGTTGAGTTTTATGACTGAAATACCAAGAGCCTGCAAGTAAAGCACCCATGATCATTCCACCGATATGTGCTGCATTATTAATACCTGAGACAGTAAAACCAAAGGCAAGGTTGATGCCCATAATTAATAATAATGACTTTTTATCCAACCAAAAACGTTGTTGGGGCAAAGGTGGAAATAAAGAAACAGTTGTGAGCGCAGCACCTAAACCCATCACTGCGCCAGATGCACCAGCACTGATATGTGGCAGTAATTTGGGATCAAAATGTTGTAATAATTCATAGCCGTCACGAATACTGAGATAACTGGAAAGAACGCTACCCATTAAACCCGCGAGAAAATACAGCAAAATATAATAACGACGACCAAAAAGCGGTTCAGCAACACTTCCAAAAATATACAGTGCCCACATATTCAGCATTAAATGGATCAGACCGAAATGGAAAAACATACTGCTAAACAGACGTTCGGGCTGTCCAGAGAAGGTGAGTGGTGTAAAATCTGCTCCCCAAGTAATTGCATCCATAGGGGAAGGGTCGGTAATATTCACACCTGAAAGAATTTGCCAGCCAAATAAACCAACATTGATGGCAATGAATAATGCTGTAAACCACCATATCTGTATTTGCAACTTTTGAGTAATTTGTGGTGGAGTGGTTTCAGTCATATGTTTATGCAAGTTATTACGATATAAAAATAGCTTAGCATGAATTTGTTGCCCAAGGAGAGATGCGCTTTAATGAAAGCCTTTTTAGCACGTGCAGTGATGTTGATTATCGGTATCATTCTTCTCATTCAGCTTTGGATTTTTAGTAGCTTGGTATGGTGGAGAACGCAGCCCGTTGAAACAACGATGTTTATGCGTTGGGATTACCTGACTGACTTTAAGCCAATTCAACAAGACTGGCGTGATTATGATGACATTAGTGATAACTTTAAGCATGCAATTTTAGCTGCTGAAGATGCTAAATTTATTCATCATCATGGTTTCGATTGGGCTGGGATTCAGTTTGCATTAGAGCGTAATAATGAAAAAGGAGAAGTCGTTGCAGGCGGTTCCACGATTTCTCAACAGCTAGCAAAAAACTTATTCCTTTATAATCAGCGTTCATTTATTCGTAAGGGGCAGGAAGCTGTTGCTACATGGATGATGGAACGTATGTGGTCAAAACGTCGAATTTTAGAGGTTTATATGAATTCGGTCGAGTTTGGTCAAAACATCTATGGTGTTGAAGCTGCCGCACAATTTTATTATGGTAAGAGCTCGAAAAGTTTAACGCGTGAACAAGCTGCTTTTTTAGCTGCTTTACTACCAAATCCTAAGTATTATCAAGATCATCGCAATGATCATAAGTTACAGTTTCGTAAGCGTGTGATTTTAAGGTATATGAATAGTACACAAATTCCACAATAATTCAGATAAATTAAAAAAAGCTCAATATTTTTGGGCTTTTTTACCAAATTGACATAATTTTGCAGCATACTTAAACCGTGTTTTGATGAATGATAAAGCGACAAGGTTCAGTATGAATACTGCAGTGACGACAACAACGCCAACAGAATATACTTATAATGATCGATATATAAATCGTGAACTTTCTATTCTCGATTTTCATTTACGCGTACTTGAGCAAGCAGTTGATCCTCTCCACCCATTGTTAGAAAGAATGAATTTCCTGCTTATTTTTTCAAGAAATTTAGATGAATTTTTTGAAATTCGTGTTGCAGGAATGATGGAGCAATTAACTTTAGGCAATGAAAGTCGTACACCAGATGGTTTGACCCCTAAGCAAGTGCTCGATCAAATTTCTAAAACAGCACATGCTGCGATTGAACGACAATATCGTATTTTAAATGAACAAATTTTACCAAAATTGCGTGAGGAAGATATTTGCTTCTTACGCCGTGGCGAATTGACCCCAGCACAATCTGCATGGATTAAAAAATACTTCCAAGAACAAGTTGCGCCCGTTTTAACACCGATTAGTCTTGATCCAGCACATCCATTTCCACGTTTAGTCAATAAAAGTTTGAACTTTATTGTCACGCTGGAAGGTAAAGATGCTTTTGGTCGTCAGATTGATCTTGCTGTAGTGCCCGCGCCTCGCTCTTTACCTCGTGTGGTTCGTTTACCCGATGAGCTTACGGATGGTAAAGAACATCATGTCATGTTATCTGCGATTATCCATGAACATGTTTCAGATCTATTCCCAGGTATGACGGCAACAGGTTGTTATCAATTCCGTGTGACGCGTAATGCAGATTTAGCCTTAAATGAAGATGTTGAAGATTTAGCAAAAGCTTTAAAAGGTGAGTTAAGTTCACGTCGTTTTGGACGTGCCGTTCGTTTAGAAGTTACGCATAATTGTCCAAAGCATATTTATGAATATTTATTGGATGAATTTGATTTAGAAGAAGAACAGCTTTATCGCGTAGACGGTCCTGTAAATTTGGCTCGATTACTTTCTAATTTTAAACGTCCACATTTACGCTATGACTCGCATACGCCAGTGGTTCCAAAAGTATTCAAGAAGACTGAAAGTATTTTTGCCGCGATGCAAAAGCAAGACATTTTATTGCATCATCCATTTGAATCATTTGCGCCTGTAATTCAATTATTGCGTGAAGCAGCACGTGATCCGCAAGTTTTGGCAATTAAACAAACACTTTATCGTAGTGGTGCAGACTCAGAAATTGTTCAAGTTCTTGCCGAAGCGGCGCGCAATGGTAAAGAAGTCACTGCTGTGATTGAGTTACGTGCTCGTTTTGATGAAGAATCAAATATTGAAGTTGCAAATGTATTGCAAGAAGCGGGTGCCGTAGTTGTTTATGGGATCGTTGGTTATAAAACACATGCCAAAATGATTTTAGTGGTACGCCGTGAGAATAATAAATTAGTACGTTATGTACATTTGGGTACAGGGAACTACCATGCCACGAATGCACGTATTTACACCGATTATGGTCTAATGACTACAGATAAAGATTTGTGTGAAGATGTACATCGGATTTTCCAAGAGCTTACGGGCATGGGGAAAATGGCAAAACCGAAAAAGTTATTGCATGCACCATTTACATTACATGCTCAACTAATCAACTATATTGATGAAGAAATTGCGAATGCCAAAGAGGGTAAATCGGCACAGATTATTGTAAAAGTGAATGCGTTAACCGAAGTCCAACTGATCAATAAGTTATATGAAGCATCGCAAGCAGGCGTACAAATTGACTTAATTATTCGTTCAATTTGTTGCTTACGTCCGGGTCTCCCGAACTTGTCAGAGAATATTCGTGTTCGCTCAATCGTGGGAAGATTCTTGGAACATACACGAGTTTATTATTTTAGTAATAATGGTAATCCTCGTATTTATTGTTCAAGTGCAGATTGGATGGATCGTAATTTATTTAATCGTGTAGAAGCATGTTTCCCGATTGAAGATCCTGCATTGAAAAAGCGTATTTATCAATTAGGTTTAATGAATTACTTAAAAGACAATCAGCAAGCTTGGTTATTACAAGGTGATGGTGTCTGGGATCGCGCTAAACCCGCTCAGGGTGAGGAACCGCACAACGCGCAACACAAATTACTTGATGCGATTAAATAAATCTAAAAAACCGACCTTAGGGTCGGTTTTTTGTAGATATGGATTAGTTGGTTTTAATTTCTAAGACCAACTGATTGACTAAATCGGCAGCTTCCAACTCTCTAATTTGTGCCACATTGCTCCCTGCCCAAAATGCACTATAACTAAAATCTCGGTGGGTATTTGCAATACTCATGAGTTGTTTAGCTAGATCATAAGTATAAGGATATGCTGGCGTTTGAGGTCGATTTGGTGAGTCAATCAGTGTGTGCCAAGTCCCCACTAAACCACGTGCTGGACGACCTGATAAGCTTGAACTGATCTGTGTAATAGATTGACTGAATAAAGCTTTTCGATAGGCTGCATTCGCATTCGAACTTTTACATTGCACAAATGCCGTACCCAATTGAACAGCAGCAGCACCTAATTTCAACATCGATTTTGCTTGATCACCATTCATAATACCGCCAGCAGCTACGACAGGTAATTTACAATGTGTTGAGATCAGTTGCACAAGATCACTGGTTTTAATGGCTGCATCAAAAGTTTGATTAAAAATACCTCGGTGTCCTCCAGCTTCAATGCCTTGAGCAATAATAATATCAATACCTGCCGCTTCGATTGCCTGAGCCTCAATGAGATTGGTTGCAGAAACCATGGTGATAATTCCAGCTTGTTTTAAGGCTTCAATTTGATGAGGATGTGGAATTCCAAAATGAAAACTCACAGCTTTGGGGCGAGTTTCAAGTACAACGTTCAGGAAATCATCATTATCTAAAAAGCTTGGGTAGATACAATCCAATTCAGTCGGAGGTTCTGCTCCGAATTTTTCAAATTCAGGACGAATATAATTAATCCACTGTTGAGCAACTTCTGGATCGAGTTGTTCTGATTGATGGCAGAAAAAATTAACTTGAAAAGGGTGGTCAGTCAGTTCTTGAGTTTTAATAATTTGTTGTTTTGCTGTCTCTGCTGAATTTGCCCCGAGTCCCAAAGAACCTAAAGCACCTTGATTAGAAACTTCAGCAGCAAGCTCTGGTGTTGATACACCAGCCATTGGAGCAATGAAAATAGGATGTTTTATTTCTAATAATTCTAAAATTGACATGATTTATATACTCTTTAGCTTTTCTATCACCATAACGTAAAAACAAAAAGCCCTGCAAATAATAATCAGTATTTAATTATTGAATACTAATCTTTTAAAATACCGAGTCACACAGAAATTAAATGCCAGTCACATGGAACAATGAGCCGACCCAACTCGAAAATGCCATGGCTAAAATGCCCCATAAGGTAATACGTAGACTACCTTTTAGCATTGATGTTCGAGCAAAATAACTGGATAACGCTCCCAATAATGCGAGTGAAACGATACCTGTAATTAAAACTGAGCGAGCGACCCATGAACTTGGGCTGAGTAAAATGGCAAGCATAGGAAGTACGGCACCACATGAAAAGGAAGCAGCAGAAGAGAGCGCTGCTTGAATCGGATTCGCAGCAGTATTTTCATGTATGCCAATTTCATCACGGGCATGTGCCCCAAGTGCATCATGTTCTGTGAGTTGTGTGGCAACTTCATGTGCCAATTCAGGTTTTAGACCTCTCGAAATATAAATTTCAGTCAGTTCTTTCAATTCTGCATGCGGATTTTTTTCAAGTTCAGTTGCTTCAAATTTTAAGTCTGATTTTTCAATATCTTCTTGAGATTTTACCGAAATATATTCTCCAGCCGCCATCGAGGTTGCACCTGAGATCAGTCCAGCAATACAGGTGACCAAGAGTGTTTGCGAACTCGCACCACTGGCTGCCATCCCCATAATTAAACTTGTGACAGAAATAATGCCATCATTTGCGCCAAGCACGGCAGCACGCAGCCATCCTGAGCGTTGTATGACATGAAGTTCTTGATGGTATGACAAAGACATAATGGCTCTCTTTTTATATATGTAAACGTAATTATAGGGGCAAATAGATGAATCATTTTTATTTTAACGAATTCTTTTCTGATTAACTTAACACCATATTAATCTGGTTTTTGATTGTTTTATGTTGTTGGTTTGATGAACTGTTTATTTGTGCGATTAAAAAATGATTACTCAGCAAATTTATAGCCTTGGTGAAGGCTATAAATATGATTTGAAAGCTTCGATCGCGCGTGCTCGGCTAGTTTTAAGATCAACAATTGGTTTCGGATAATTGAGATTTTTTGATACATCTTTTGCATAAGGTTCATGTATGATTTGTGCATCCAAATGCGCGAGTTCTGGTACCCAACGTCGAATATAAACGCCATTTTCATCGAACTTTTGTGATTGGCTAATTGGATTAAAAATTCGGAAATAGGGAGCTGCATCAGTTCCTGTGGATGCACACCATTGCCAACCACCATTATTTGCAGCTAGATCGCCATCAATCAGGTTTTGCATGAACCATTGTTCACCTTTGCGCCAATCAATTAATAGATTTTTAGTTAGGAACATGGCGCAAATCATGCGAACTCGGTTGTGCATCCAACCCGTGGAAAGAAGTTGACGCATACCCGCATCAACAATTGGAATACCTGTTTGTCCTCGTTTCCATTTTTCAAAACCATCGCTATCATCACGCCATTGAACATTCTGTGTTGCAGCTTTAAAAGGCAAGTGCTTAGAAACTTGTGGAAAATCAAATAATATATGTTGATAAAATTCACGCCATAATAATTCATTCAACCATGTTTGTTGTCCTTCGGACTGGATAACAAAATCACCTTGTTGATGTCTAAATGCTGCTTGAATGCACTGACGAATTGAAATAATTCCAATATTTAAATAAGCAGAAAGTTGACTAGTTCCTTTAACCGAAGGGTAGTCCCGTAAAGCGTTATATTGAATAATTCGTTTTTCAACAAACTGATTGAGTAGGTTTCTCGCATGTTTTTCACCCACTCGCCATTCACTCGTATTTTTGTCTTTAATTTTGTCAGCATAGTGGTTTTGGATGTGCTGTAAATCTGTTTGGTGTAGTTGACAAAAATCAAACTCTAAGGTTGCTTGGGTTTCTGGGATTGGATAACACTGAGGTAAACCGAGCTCTAAGCGCTGATAGCAACTTTTTTTGAAAGCACCAAAAACTTGATAGGGTAGATTCGATTGAGTTCGAATACTTGCAACTGGAAACAGCGTTCGATCTTGAAACAGTATAAGTTCTTTTTTTTGACGATTTAAACTTTGTTGTACTTCATTATCGCGTTTGAGTTCATTGAAGCCAAATTCAATATTGGCATACACATTTTCAAATGGTAATTTTTCTGCGAGATCAACAAAAAACTCCGCAATGTCATCCCAAAGAGACACAGTAAATATGAGTAAAGGGATCTGTAGTTTGGAAAGTTCTGTTTTTAGCTCTAAAAGTTGGCGCAAATAAAAATCAATTTTAATATCCGCATCATCATGACGTTGCCATTGTTCAGGTGACAGAATACAAATCGCTATACATGGACCATTCTGACGGGCATGCCATAAAGCAGCCTGATCACGGACGCGGAGGTCTTGGCGGAACCAGATTAATTGATAAGTATTTGACATAGCAATTCTATAAAGTTCTTTAAAAATTATTATTTATATTTTATAGGTGCTTATGTGAAGAAAAAGCAAAGCCGAAGCTTTGCTTTTTTATCTAATTCAAAAATGAATTAGTGGTGGTGACCACCTGCACCGTGAACATGACCGTGATCTAATTCTTCTTGACTAGCATCACGGATTTCTACGATTTCAACTTCGAAAGTTAAGTCTTGACCAGCAAGAGGGAAGTTTGCATCAACAATAACGTTGTCGCCTTCAACTGCTTTAACAGTTACGATTTGAACGCCATCATCAGTTTGAGCTTGGAATTGCATACCCGCTTGGATATTGTCTACACCTTGGAACATTTGAGCTGGAACTTCTTGTACGAGGTCTGGGTTATATTCGCCATAACCTTCAGCAGCTGGAACAGTTACAGTAAATTTTTCGCCTACTGTTTTACCAAGAAGTGCATTTTCTAAACCTGGAATGATGTTGCCCGCGCCGTGCAAATATGCAAGTGGTTCACCTTGAGATTGATCAAGTGTTTCACCCTCAGCGTTTGTTAAAGTGTAGTGGAATGAAACCACGTGGTTATTTGCAATAGCAGTCATGTTGTTTGATCCATTCAATCAATTTAGGTGTACATCATAAAGTGAAAAATAGATTTTGTTGACTATTTTCCACTTTTTGAAACTATTTCGTTATAAATGGGAACGAAATAGAAAATTTCAACTCAATAAAGTTTAATTTTTGGACGTACACGACGTGTCAGAAAATCTTTCATGGTGAGCATTCCTGCTTGGGTATAACCATGAATATTGGCTTGATGTAATCGATACAAAGACACATACATTGTTTTGGCAATAAAACCTTGTACGCTTACATCACCGAGTAATTCTCCAACAGCCTGATTACGGCTTAATGAAACCAAAGAGCCTTTATCACTGAAATTAAACATAGGTTGAGGTGAACCAGATAAACGAGCGGCCATGGCATCTACCAAGAATGTCGCTTGTTGGCTTGCGACCTGTGCACGTGGTCCTAATGGAGGTTGACGTGCATCAAGCTGACAATTTGCACAATCTCCAAAGGCAAATACATTTGGATCTGAATACGTTTGTAATGTCGCATAGACCATTAAACGATTAATTTTATCGCGTTTAAAATCTGTAAATGATTCTAAAACTTTAGGTGCTTTGACACCTGCCGCCCATACGGTAATGTCCGAATGCAAAACATGACCGTTGCTAAAATAGACATTTGATTCATCGACGTTTTGCACTTTATGTTGCGTCAGAATGTCGATGCCCATTTTTTGTAATTGTTTCGCGCTATGTGTAGCTGTTTTTTCATTGAGCGCAGGCAAGATACGATCTGAGGCTTCGATCAAAGTAATTTTAACTTGCTTTGGATTAATTTTCTTTAACCCATAACGATAAAAATTCTTCGTAGTTTCAATCAGTTCAGCCGCTAATTCAACACCTGTTGCACCCGCACCCACGATACCAATATTCAAGGCACGTTCAGTTGCTTGGTTTTGCGCTTCAATATAAAGATGGAATAAGTCCTGTTGGAAAATATCGGCTTGTTTGCGACTATCTAAGAAATGACAATTTTCACGTACACCTTCAGTTCCGAAGTCATTTGAAACTGAACCAACAGCTAATATCAACGTATCGTAGCTGAGACTTTGAATAACAGGAGTATGTTCTTTAGAAAGTTGAGGAGGTGAAATCGTAATTTGCTTTTGATCTTTCTTTACGTTGATTAAGGTTCCGAGGATGAACTCAAAATCATGTTTTTCTGCGTGAGCAAAATAATTGGTTTGTTCTTCGTGAGGATTTAGCGAGCCAGCGGCAATTTCGTGTAGGAGAGGCTTCCATATATGCGTGAGATTTTGGTCGATTAGGGTAATTTTGGCTTTCTTTTTCCTGCCAAAACGTTCACCTAATTGTGTTGCAAGCTCTAAACCACCTGCGCCACCACCCACAATCACGATATGATGTAAGGTTTTGCTCATGATTAACCTAATTATTTTTGTGAAAGGATGGTTGGATTATGCCATCCTTTTTTCAACATTGTATGGTTAATCTTGATAAAAATAGTAGGTTTTTTATCCTTGATTTAAAGGATAAAGTTTGGCAGCTTTGACATCATTTGTTGAAAAAAACGAGAATAAGTTTGCGAACCAAATCATAATTTTTTGAAAAATATTCGCTTCTTCAATTTCCACGTTATTTTCAATTTGTAGGCTACGAATTAACTGATTATTTTGATAAACCGTCACTGTGGCCAAATTCATGACTTGCGTCAATGGCGCTGTTAAATGCTGTTCATTGAGTTTGATATTGACGTGTGTTTTTGTCGTTTCAAGTGGTTCAATGGTTTTGATTTGCTGGTTTGTATCAAGCAAATGTATACGCTGTGTGAGTAAATCAAAACTATTTAAATCAATTGGTGTCGCTTGATCGTATAAAGATGTTGTTACGATAGTGGGTTGTTGAGTTTCAACTTTGAAAATTTTTAAAGTTGATTTGATTACAGGAAGTTCAGCAATTAGCTTTTGCTTTGGAATCACTTCTTCATCGCGTGTGTATGTATAAGCTAAATTCATTAATTTATGCGCGACTTCAGCACGTTTTACCGCACTTGGTGTTCCAAGTACCACTACAATCAAACGACGCTTATCAACATGTGGATTTAGAGTCGGGCGCTCAGCGGTTAAAGCCAAGTTGTAACCTGCCGCCTTGGTATAACCTGTTTTTAAACCATCTGCTGTTGGATCCATTTTTAATGCAAGATTCGTTGCACGGTGAAAGCGTTGGTTATAGCTAAAGCTTGGCATTTTTGAATAATGTAAATATTCAGGTGTTTCTTTTACGATAGCTTTTGCTAATAAACTCAAATCTGCTGAAGTTGAGTAATGATCTGTCATGGTGATACCAGCAGGATTACTGAAATGGGTATCTTTCATCCCTAAGGCTTGGGCTTCTTTATTCATTCGCGCAACGAACTGTGGAACACCACCTGAAATTTTTTCAGCAAGCGTAACTGCTGCATCATTCGCAGACATGACAATCAGTCCTGCTAAAAGTTGATCAACAGAAATTTGTTCACCAGCTTTTAAATACATTTGGGATTCATCCCACATGACCGTGCTCACCACAGGTGTTGCGGTTAATACCTCTTCCTTACGTAATTTACCTGCTTCGATTTCTTTCAAAGCAATATAAGCCACCATCATTTTGGTGAGTGATGCAGGCGAACGTTGAACATGACTATTATGTTCAGCAATGATTTGACCTGATTGAGCATCTACGATCGACCAAGCTTGCGCTTCAACCGTTTCAGGAGCGATATTGAGTAAATTAGCATGTACTAAATTGGCACATAACAGACTAAACAACGTAAAGAGCGAGAGGAGAAATTTCACGAGAACACCTAGTGCAGCCGATCCAATGGCATGGAAAGCGAAAAAAGCATGCTATGACTTTTTTGTTGCAGAATCCAGCAACTTTTGCCAACAATTAAGACATCTACGCATGACTTTGTAAAAAAATGCTAAGCTGTGTGAAACCGTTCCTATTTTTATGATCTAAAACTATGTTGCACTATCAAATTGAGTTTGACGATTATCGCCAACATCTTATTCATGTCACACTTCGTTTCCTTGCTAATCCGAACCAAGAACTTTGGTTACCGACATGGATTCCTGGCAGTTATTTGATTCGAGAGTTTTCAAAACATATTGAATCAGTAAAAGCATCTGATGAAGCAGGGCGGTTACTTAGTATTAAGAAAACGGAAAAGAACCGTTGGCGATTATTCAATACAGATCATGAATTGATTACGGTTGAATACGATGTGTATGCTTATGATTTATCGGTACGAGGTGCTTATGTTGATCAAACTCGTCTATATGTAAACCCTGCTTGTGTTTGTTTAGGCTTAATCGATCAAGAACAATCACCATGTGAAGTTGAAATTTTCTTACCGCATGAATTAAAACATTTTCAAATTGCAACAGGTTTAACTGCTAAGAGTTTGGTGAAAGGACGCTATACTTTAAAGGCAGATAACTACGATCAGTTGATTGATAGTCCATTTGAACTGGCAGAGCAAACCCGTTTTAGCTTCGAAGCAAACGGTATTCCGCATGAGTTTGTGATTTCAGGTAAACACAATACCAATCTAGAACGGTTACAAACTGATATTCAGCAAATCTGTCAGACTGAAATTAAGATGTTCGGTTCTGCACCGTTTCAAAACTATACCTTTATGACCATGGCAACGGGCAATAGTTATGGTGGTTTAGAGCATTGTAATAGCACCAGTTTGATCACACCACGTGATGATTTGCCGAAAGTAGATGAAGCTGAAGAACCGTCTAAAGATTATCAGCGTTTCTTAGGCTTATGTAGCCATGAATATTTTCATTCATGGTTAGTTAAATTTATCCGCCCTGAAAATTTTACGAATTATGATCTACACAAAGAAGGCTATACGAGCTTATTGTGGATTTTTGAAGGCTTTACTTCTTATTATGATGATTTAATTTTATTACGCAGCGGCGTTATTTCTCAAAAATCCTATCTGGATTTACTTAAAGCACAGATTGAGCGTTATTTGCAAAATCCAGGGCGCTTTATTCAGTCTGTGTCAGAATCGAGTTTTGATGCATGGATTAAATTCTATCGTCAGGATGAAAACTCAAATAATGCAGGAACAAGTTATTACAACAAAGGTAGCTTAGTTGCGCTTTGCTTAGACTTGGGCTTGCGTTTACGTGGTTCAAACTTAGATGCCTTGATGCGCCGTTTGTATGAAAATACCCAAAAAGGCATTCAGGTCAATGAACGCACGATTTTTGAATTGTGTAATGAATTGACTGGGGATAACTGGATTGAACAAATTAATCATTTGATCAATACCACTGATGAATTGCCATTGGATCAACTATTCCCAGAGTTTGGTTTGAGCTATATCGTTAAAAATAACAAAGCATTACCTTTTGGCTTAAAAGTGCTAGATAAAGCTGACGGTGTTATCGTGCAAAATGTTCGCCGTGATAGTGCTGCTGCGCAAGCAGGTTTGTCTGCTAACGATGTCATTATTGCGATTGATGGTATCAAAGCATCAGAAAAGTTGTTGGCGAAGTATGCAAAACAAAAAGGCTCATTTATAGTTTATGCATTCCGTCGCGATGAGCTCCTACAGTTTGAACTTCATGCTGGAGAGAATCCTCTGAATTCGGTTGAGTTAAAAGTTGAAGATCAAACCAAATTAGAGGTTTGGTTGAAAGGTTGATGCAATTGATAGCGTTGTACGCACCGTTAGCATAAATTATTGTGTGAATGAGGGAACAGATTCAGTTTCCCTCATTTGTATATCAAAATTTTAATTAAGATTTTTGAAAATAATTAGTTACCACGATAAGTTGAGTATCTATAAGGATTTATCAAAAGTGGAATATGATAATGTTCAAGATTGCCATCCACAGAGAAAATTACAGCAACTTCTGGGAAAAATGAGCTTTGCTTATTCTTTTGGAAGCATTCATCTGTTTTAAAAGTGTAAATGAAACTTGAGTCGAATATTCGTACGGACTTAAACAATTTATTATGGTTAAGCATTTTATAAAATATTTGGCAGAAATGAATCTGCAAATAAAATTTTAAAAAATGTAGGTTTAATCGTACGGAAGTACTCAAGCATTGGTATTTCGTAGCGAAATGTCAATATCACGATATATTACATTGACTGAGAAGTAATCAACGCTGATACTCTCATGTTTTATTTAAGCTAACCGGTTCCTTGGTCACAAAGCGTAAGCTTTATACCATTATTTCGTAGCGAAATGTCAATATCACAAGATATTGCGTTGACTGAGATACGTTGAGGACTGATACTCTCAGACCTTAATCAAGCAAACCGGTTTTAATGGACTGGGCCAAAAGCTCGTTCATGAAAAACTCAACCAAACACAAGGGGCTATATATGGCTGGTGGAAAGTCAAAAATCATTTATACACTGACTGATGAGGCGCCATTGTTGGCGACCTATTCGCTACTGCCGATCATTGAGACCTTTACTAAGCCAGCTGGCATAGAAATTGTCAAGAGTGACATTTCTGTTGCAGCACGTGTGCTTGCGGAATTTTCGGAATACTTAAGCGATGAGCAGAAGGTAAGCAATAACCTTGCTGAGCTTGGTCGCCTTACTCAAGATCCAGACACAAATATCATTAAACTGCCAAATATCAGTGCTTCAGTTGCTCAGTTAACAGCATGTATCAAAGAATTGCAGTCTAAAGGATATGCAATTCCTGATTATCCAGAAAATCCAACAACGGATGAAGAGAAAGAACTTAAGACACGTTACGGTAAATGTCTTGGTTCTGCTGTAAACCCTGTATTACGTGAAGGTAACTCAGATCGTCGTGCGCCTGCTGCTGTAAAAAATTATGCGAAAAAGCATCCTCATTCAATGAGTGAGTGGAAACAGTGGTCACAAACGCACGTTTCTCATATGGAAGAAGGTGACTTCTACCATGGCGAGAAATCAATGACACTTGATCGTGCACGTAATGTGAAGATGGAGTTAATCACGAAGAGCGGTGAGACAATCGTTCTCAAGTCTAAAGTTGAGCTTCAAGATGGTGAAGTGATTGACTCAATGTTCATGAGCAAAAAAGCATTGTGTGACTTCTATGAGAAGCAACTTGATGACTGCCGTGAAGCTGGTATTTTATTTTCATTACACGTAAAAGCGACCATGATGAAAGTTTCACACCCGATCGTTTTCGGTCACTGTGTGAAAATTTACTATAAGGATGCTTTTGAAAAACACAGTAAGTTATTTGATCAGTTAGGTATTAATGTCAACAATGGTATGGCAGGTCTTTATGAAAAGATCGCAACTTTACCAACTTCACTCCGTGAAGAAATCATTGAAGATTTACATGCTTGCCAAGAACATCGCCCAGCATTAGCCATGGTTGATTCAGCGAAAGGGATTGATAACTTCCATTCTCCAAACGACGTGATTGTAGATGCATCTATGCCAGCAATGATTCGTGGTGGTGGTAAAATGTGGGGTGCCGATGGTAAACCTTACGATTGTAAAGCTGTTATGCCTGAATCAACTTTTGCACGTATCTACCAAGAAATGATCAATTTCTGTAAGTGGAATGGTAATTTTGACCCACGTACGATGGGTACAGTACCGAACGTTGGTTTGATGGCGCAAAAAGCTGAAGAATACGGTTCACACGACAAAACTTTTGAAATTCCTGAAGCGGGTATTGCGAACATTACCGATTTAGACACTGGTGAAGTGTTGATGTCTCAGAATGTAGAAGAAGGCGATATCTGGCGTATGTGTCAGGTGAAAGATGCACCAATTCGTGACTGGGTAAAACTTGCGGTAAGTCGTGCTCGTAACTCTGGTATGCCTGCGATTTTCTGGCTTGACCCATATCGTCCACACGAAAATGAGTTGATCAAGAAAGTTGAAAAGTATCTAGAAGAACATGATACAGAGGGGCTTGATATCCAAATCATGTCACAAGTGCGTGCAATGCGTTACACGCTTGAACGTGTAGCACGTGGTTTAGACACAATCTCTGTGACTGGTAACATCTTACGTGATTATTTAACTGACTTGTTCCCGATCATGGAATTGGGTACTTCAGCGAAAATGTTATCAATCGTTCCGTTAATGGCGGGCGGTGGTATGTATGAAACAGGTGCAGGTGGTTCAGCGCCGAAGCATGTTCAGCAGTTAGTTGAAGAAAACCACTTACGTTGGGATTCGCTTGGTGAGTTTCTTGCGCTTGCAGTTTCTTTAGAGGAGCTTGGTCTTAAAGAAGATAATGCACGTGCGAAGTTACTTGCAGAAACTCTTGATCAAGCAACGGGTAAATTGCTAGATAACGATAAGTCTCCATCTCGTCGTACGGGTGAGCTAGATAACCGCGGTAGCCACTTCTATTTAGCAATGTATTGGGCTGAAGCGCTTGCTGCTCAAAACGAAGATGCTGAATTGAAAGCGAAGTTTGCTCCTCTTGCAAAAGCCTTAGTTGAAAATGAACAAAAAATTCTTGCTGAATTAAGTGAAGTACAGGGTAAAGCAGCTGATATTGGTGGTTACTACGCTGTCGATCCAGTGAAAGTAAATGCAGTGATGCGTCCTAGTCCAACGCTTAATGCTACGCTTGAAACTATTTAAGTTTTAATGCAGAACTAACAAACCTGTTGGTAATGTAAAATACCGATGTGAAAGCATCGGTTTTTTTGTATTAAATATAAAATTAATGTAAAGATACTGGATATAGATTGAAATTAGAAAGAGTATATGAAAGTTTATAAATATAGGTATGGCTCGAAACGTGATTTAGAATCATTAAAACAAGATTATTTTTATGCCCCGCATCCATCTAAATTGAATGATCCATGTGAAAATTTATTTGATGCAGCAAATGTCGAAAATACTTTAGTTCAGTTATCAAATATGAGTAGTATTTCTACAAAAATCCTTTCTGAAAGTTTGTCCGCTTTATTAGTAGGAATACAAAACAATGTAGGGATTTACTCTCTAAGTAAGACTGTTTTAGATGAACTTCTTTGGGCATATTATGCAAATTCTCATACAGGTTTTTGTATAGAGTATGATTTAGAAAAATTAGGTGAGTTAACGAAAATTGCAGGTTCATTTGAAGTTTCGTATGAGAATAATATTCCTCAAATTAGCTTAGAAGAGTTGGTCAGCACTAAGAATAATGTCACTAAAATCTTAAAACTCACTTCTGGAACTAAATCAAAAAAATGGCAGCATGAAGATGAAATAAGAATAATCATGGATTATTTTGGTAAAGTTGAGTATGACTTTCGGGCAGTAAAATCTATTTATTTCGGTCTTAGAATGCCAAAAACGAAACAAGATTTAGATAAAAATAATGAAAACTTACCCGATTATTTATCTCAAGTATGTCAAGAGCAAATCATGCAGATTTTAAGGGGGAGAGGTATTAAATATTATCAAATGATGTTAAAGCCAATGTCTTATGAGTTCGAATTTATAGAAGTTAATGATTTGTATAAAGATGCTGATAAATATAAGGAAATAGTAAAACCTTTAGATAGGTCATTTATTAATTACAATGGTTATGGTTGGGAAATAGACACAACTTATTTTGATAAGGTTGCTGAAATTACTTGTAGAGAGCCTTATTTCTATAAATTAAACTCAATTAATGTTTCTAAAGAAAAATCTATTGAAAGAAATGAACCAATTATCTTTTCCGGATTTTTTAAAGCTGAGGATGATTGGGTGCAGATTAAAAGATATTTTTCACTTGATGAGATAGATAAGATTTATAATGATTTGGGTATATAAAAGCCCATCTTCATGGGCTTTTATAAGTATCTAAACTTTAACGACCATTACGGCTACGCCCACGTGGTGCTTTAGTATTTGGACGAGTTGTACCATTGGTCTTGCGACGTGGTTTCTCACTTTCATCCATTTGCCAAATACGCTTTGTACCTGACTTTTTCTTGTTCGGATCTTTTTTATCACCTTCTTTCTTCTTCTGGTGCATGGGTTTACCGCCCGTGCCGCCTGGTTTTTTCACATATGAGCGAGAACGATACGGTTGATCTTCAGGTAAATCTTTAAAATCAGGATAAAGCAAAGGCTCGATTTCAGTTTGCTCACCTGGTTGTAAACCTAAACGAACCAAATCAATTGCACCAATTTTAGTACGAATTAAGCGTAAAGTTGGAAAGCCAACCGCCGCTGTCATACGACGCACTTGGCGATTACGACCTTCACAAATTTGTAGCTCAATCCAACTTGTTGGGATGTTAGCGCGATAACGTACAGGTGGATCTCGATCCCATAACCATTCTGGTGCATGTACTTTAATTGCGTTAGCAGGTAACGTCATGCCATCAGCGAGTTCAACGCCTTTACGCAATTGTTCTAAAGCCTCCTCAGTTACATCACCATCGACTTGAGCAAGGTAGGTTTTAAATTTTTTATTTGCAGGATTCGTAATGTATTGATTCAGACCACCATGATCGGTAAGGAACATAAGTCCTTCTGAATCAAGATCAAGTCTGCCTGCCAGACGTAAATCTGGATCATGAATAAAGTGAGAAAGTGTAAGGTGAGCTTCATCCTCACGGAACTGTGACAAAACGTCGAAAGGTTTGTTGAATACAACTATTTTCATATGAGTATACTGCTTTGGCTATGGGCGGCATCATAACAATAAAGGTTTCTATTTAATGGGAAAATGTTGTTATTTCCCGTATAAATCTCAAAAAAACCTGTTTTGGACTAAACTGTTTCATGCAATAAAAACGAAAGTATGCCATAGAAGGCATAGTGATAATCGCTAAATACATGAGGGAGAACCTGCAAAATGGGTTATCAGAAGATCGTGGTTCCTGCTGATGGTGACAAAATCACAGTAAACGCAGACCTGTCACTGAATGTTCCAAATCATCCAATCATCCCTTTTATTGAAGGTGATGGTATTGGTGTGGATATTACACCAGCTATGAAAGCAGTAGTAGATGCTGCGGTGTTAAAAGCTTACGGTGGCAAACGTTCGATCGAATGGATGGAAGTCTATTGCGGTGAAAAAGCAGATAAAATTTATGGCACTTATATGCCTGAAGAAACCTTCGAAGCTTTACGAGAATTTATTGTTTCGATTAAAGGCCCTTTAACCACACCTGTGGGTGGTGGTATTCGTTCACTGAACGTTGCTTTGCGTCAAGAGCTTGATTTATATGTTTGCGTGCGGCCAGTCCGTTGGTTTGAGGGGGTTCCTTCACCTGTTCAACATCCTGAACTTACGGATATGGTGATTTTCCGCGAAAACTCTGAAGATATTTATGCAGGGATTGAGTGGAAAGCAGATTCAGAAGAAGCTAAAAAAGTTATTAAATTTCTAAAAGAAGAAATGGGCGTAACAAAAATCCGTTTTGATGAAGGCTGTGGAATTGGGATCAAACCTGTTTCTAAAGAAGGGACACAACGTTTAGTACGTAAAGCCATTCAGTTTGCGATAGATAATGATAAACCTTCTGTGACGTTGGTCCACAAAGGTAATATTATGAAATACACCGAAGGTGCATTCAAAGAGTGGGGCTATGAACTTGCAATAGAGCGCTTTGGTGGTCAACTACTTGATGGTGGGCCGTGGGTTAAAATCAAGAATCCTAAAAATGGTAAAGACATCATTATTAAAGATGTGATTGCCGATGCATTCTTACAGCAAATTTTAATGCGTCCAGCGGACTATTCTGTTATTGCGACGCTTAATTTGAATGGTGACTATATTTCTGATGCGCTGGCAGCAGAAGTTGGGGGAATTGGCATTGCACCGGGCGCCAATATTGGCGGTGCGATAGCAGTTTACGAGGCAACACATGGAACAGCACCAAAGTATGCGGGGCAGGATAAGGTTAATCCTGGTTCAATTATTCTTTCTGCTGAAATGATGTTACGTGACATGGGGTGGGGCGAAGCTGCTGATTTGATTATCAAAGGTGTTTCTGGTGCAATTGAAGCGAAGACAGTAACGTATGACTTTGAACGATTAATGCCAAATGCAACCCTATTACGCTGTTCTGAATTTGGTCAAGCCATTATTCAACACATGGAAGATTAGAGAAAAGTCATCATAGGAAAAGGGCAGTCAAGTACTGCTCTTTTTTGTTGATAGAATCAATGTTTTCGCTACAATACATAAGTCAAGTAATGACAACCAATCATCAAGTCAAGCAAACAATATTATGTACAAGTATGTGTACATATTTTTGGTTATTTGTCTTAAATACTGGATTATGTACAAATGCCAATTACAGAAACATGGCTCAAAGCTAACCATGGTAAGCCTAGAGAAAAAGTAGAAGAAAAATCTGATAGAGATTCTTTAAGTGCAAGAGTTTCGGCAAAAGGGAAAATAACCTTTCAAATCCGATTTAGATTTGATGGCAAAGGCGCTCGTATTGATTTGGGTAGCTATCCTTTAATCTCATTAAAAGAAGCTAGAGAAAAAGCTTTAGAAGTTAGATCGCTCATTGAAAAAGGCATAGACCCAAGAATAGAGCGTAAATTAGAAAAAATTAACCAGGATAGTGAAAGCATTACTTTTAAAAATATATTTGATGAGTGGCACGAAAAATACCTTTTTAAAAACAAGAAAAGTGCGAATGACATTTATCGCTCATTTGAATTGTATGTGTTCAAAGAGTTTGGGGATTTACCAGCCAGTAGGATTTCAGTAAGAAATTGGCTTAATCTACTTGAACCATTAGCTGAACAAAAACCATCAATCACAGAGCGCATTCTCTCTAATACAAAGCAGATGTATAACTGGGCCATAAAACGAGAGTTATGTGTTTTAAATCCGCTTGCAAACATTGATGCTAAAGAAGATCTTCACATTGAATACATTCCAAAAGATAGAACGCTAAGCGACCAAGAAATTGCATATATATGGCAAGGCTTGATGCGCAGTCGAATGTACATAAGAAATAGAATATTTGTGCAATTATGCTTTATTTATGGATGCCGTTCAGGTGAATTAAGAACTGCTAAAAAGGAGCACATAGACAGGGATTTAATGACATGGATTATTCCACCTGAAAATCACAAAAATGGTGAAAAAACTAGAAAGCCATTGATTAGGCCGTTAATACCTGAAACTTTGCAGCTATTTGATTTGGCAGCAACTCTTAATGATTCTGAGTATTTATTTGTCACAACAAAAAACAAGTATCAGCCAGTGAGTAGGGGTGCTCTATTGAGCCTTCCTTATGACTTAACAGAATATCTTTTTAGAGAAGAACAGGTCACTTTGGACCATTGGTCACTTCACGATTTACGAAGAACTTTTAGAACAAATATGTCCACAATTACTGAGCCACATATAGCAGAAATCATGCTTGGTCATGTGCTCCCTGTAATTTGGAGAACGTACGATAAGCATGATTATCTTGATGAGCAGAAAGAAGCGCTAACAAAGTGGGTAGAAAGGCTACGGCACATTGTCATGCCGTACCCTCTGATATAGCTTGAGATTCTTCCCATTTTTCTAGGTCTGAGATTTTCCAAAGATTTGAACCACCTCGATAGCTAATAGCGGGCTTCGGGAAGTTTCTGGTCTCTTGCCAGCGGTGAATAGTGCGAGCACTAACACCGCCATAGCGTTGACCTACTTCTGAAGTTTTTAAGTAAGGTCCTTGCATCATCACCCCTCCGTATCCGCTTTTGCTTCTAATTCTGCAATTCTAGCTTTCAGTTCGAAAAATTCATCACGGCACCAAGCTACTGCACCAGTCCAAGCAATCCAGCCCGCATTAAACTCGTTTGATTTTGTTGTGCACCGAAAGCCGTTTTTCTTAGCATTAAGATCAATAAAGCCGTATTCTTCAGCAAGATTACAATAGTGCTCATACTGACGTTCAACATCGCCCATAAAGTCAATCATTTCCCACCACCAAATACTTGACGCAAAGCTGCCACAACTTGCTTGATTTCTTCTTCTGTGCGCCACTTCCCAATACTGCTATTTATTCCAGTGCCTTCCTGAGTGCAGCCATACCCTGATGATATGTAGTCAGCAATAAACCAGTATTCTTCACCAACTTTCGGCTCAAAAGGTGCAGGAACTTCAATACCGTTTAATGATATTGTTTTAGGTTTTATGCGAAACTCAAAGCGCGGCTTATTCTCTAAAAAATAACTTAATCTATACTCATTAAGCGCCTTAATTGGTGTCCATCTTTTCTGAATGCTTGGATCAGTCTCACACCAATATTCAACCTCATCACCATTCGCCAGCGCAATTAACGCTTCTTTACCACTGATTAGATTAGTCATTGGCTTGCTCCTGTGCTTCGATCATGGCTTTGTAGGCAAAATAAAGAGATCGACCACCCGTCTGACCGCCTTCATTGAAGTGACCAAGAAATACTTGATGTCCGTGATTTACTAAATCCGCACTAGGCTCTTTCGGCACCAAAACAAAACCATCAGGCACCGCTTGGGCTTTGGCTGCTTGCCATGATTGCCAAGCAAAATTCATTGTCTCTGGAGCAGATTCTGGGCAAAAATCCTCGTTTGGATAATATGTATTGGTATCTTCGGAGTATCTAACCCAATCCTGATCTAAAGCAAGCTTAGCAAGCGGCAAAGCCTCAAAAGCCTCTCTCTCAATATCTTTAGTCATTTACGCCACCTTCAAACTTTCTAAAAATTCTTTGCCATTGTTTAGATACTGCTTTAAAAATGCTTCGTATCGTTGCTTCATTGGCTTGTTCATTCGACCTGTATAGTCCATTTCTAAGCGTTGCTTTGCATTGAAATACTGGACTGATGTTTGCGTTCGTTTACCTTTGAATCCGCCTTTAATCAGCCAAATTTCAAAGCATGCGAGGATGTTTTGATTCACCATGTCGCCACCACTCCCAATCCAAATAAAATCAAAAACATTAATCCAAGTTTGAGTTCGATCATGACAAACCTCACGCATTTCCCTGAGTGCCGACAAGCGACTGTTTTCTGCTTCCGCAAGCGCAGATAATTTCAGCTTCACAATCAGTGCCTTTGAACTGCGAATAAATGATTCCAAGTTCTGCTACATCATTTGTAGAATTGATCCGTTGAATTGCCTCATCAAACGCAGCTTGTAATGCTTCCTCCTGGCTGCGACCATCGTTAAGCCAAGCTAAGAGCTTTTCACCAGTTTCGCGGCTTATGTACTCACCATTGGGATTGAAAAGTTTTGTTCGATCTTTTGTTGGAACAGCGATGTGATTCTCATGAATCATTTCGAGCGAAACGGTCAACTCATACTCATACCCATCACGTTGTTCACATTTCATTCCTAATTTAATGACTTTGCCTTTTTCACCCTGAGTAGTTTCTGTTTTGGCGCGCGTTGTTGTGATGATGTGCATATCTGTTTGCAGCATTGCATCAATAAATTTGCGGTGACGCGGTGTAGTTTCAGACCAAGCTGACCAAGTATTTCCTTTGAAACGCTTAGCAGCTTCGTCATTCATCTCAAGACAACCACCTGAACCGATCCATTCATGTGAAGCACTGTCGATAATCAAAACCTCATAACCCATCTGGTATGCTGTTGTGATAGCTGCCGCAAAACGTTCAGGCGTGTAGGGTGGTCGCATAGGCAAGGTGTCAAAAGCGAACTCATTTGCATACAGAGAAGCTGATTCATTTTCTGTATCAATCAATGCAACCTTTTTACCTAATCCAGTTGAAATCAATAATGCTGAATAAGTCTTTCCGCTACCTGATGGGCCATTTAGATTTAATTTAAGCTTTGCTTTTTTTCTTTCTGCTTTAGTGAAAGAGAACTGTTCTTTAGTTTGTGCATTCATGATTAATCGCCTTTATATTTAGCATCTGTATAAATAGGGGAGTCTTTCAAAACTCGCTCTACCACTAGAATTTGTTTAGGTGCTATTGGACCGCACTTATAGTTCGGCTCACTCTCGCCAATTGGTGTGCAGTGCTGAATCGTTAAAGGCCATTTGCGCCAAGCCTTGCCTAATTCATACCAATAAAAAATCTGATTTTTTGAAACTTTTAACGTCCAATCAGAACCGCCAAATGTGCTGTAATGTGTTGCTTCTTCTTTCTCGCCAATTGAGTATCCAAATTGCTCAAAGAAGCTTTGCGGTAAAATAGAACCCATAAACACCTCACGCTACGGAACAGGTCCATATGTTTTGAGACCAACCACATGAACAGATCCACGAGTAGCCTTTGTTATTCTGAAAGGGCAATTTACGTTGAACTGATCGACCGCAACTTTTGCATGTGGTGTAATCCACGCTATAAATCGGTTGTTTTGAACTAATCATGGTGACCACCCACACGCGCTGTCATTTCAATGACTTCGCCTTTTTCGAGTTGCTGAATGAGTGCTTCAGTTTCGAGTTGTTGTTTTGATTTGTGAAAGCTAGCGAAATGAAGAGCCAAGCCAATGAATGAAATGCAAAAGGCTAAGACTGCAATTAAAGCTATCACCCACAACACAACCGATTTAAATGAGGTGAAACGCTTATTGTTTTGGCGGTTGATGCATTTAGCTATGAACTGACGTTCTGCTAAAATCCCAACAGGTTTGACCAAATTGTTTTTTATGTTCATGATCACGCCTCCACTTCGATAAATTCGCCATTTTCATCAAGCCGATACCAAGTGTTAGCTTTGATACCGTTCTCACCAACCTAGACCGCATGCAACAGAATGCTTTCCTGTTGCCGAAGCTGCACCTTGATAGCCAGTAGCCGAAGCTGCACCGCGATTGCCAGTAGCCGAAGCTGCACCGTATTCGCCAGTAGCCGAAGCTGCACCTTGATAGCCAGTAGCCGAAGCTGCACCTTGATAGCCAGTAGCCGAAGCTGGTGATTCAGGATCAATAGGAGTGCATTTGCTAAATGTGTAATCGATAGCAAACTTAACTAGATCGGCAATACCAATTTCAAATTTGATAGAAATTTCACGGCTAGCAACTTTGGTGTCACCGCCATCTTCACGGCTTAAATCACCTGATTGTTCAACAACCGCATAGCGACTTTGTGAAGGAGGGTAGTAACCCAATACATCTAAAGGGTGTTCACATGCATGAAAACCTGAACCGCAAGCTTTAACTTCGCCATCGTGCTTATAAGTCTTTCCAATTTCGTATTGGAAGCCACGACATTTAAGGTCTTTATCAAACCCCTTGTACGTGGTGATTGTTTCTTGATTTTGTGTCATACTCATCTCACTCTTTGAGTAAAAGTCCCGCGTCGCCAAACTGTCGGGGCTTTTTTGTTGTCTTGATGAGATTATTAAACCAAAGGTATAAAATTAAATCAAGTAAAATTTAAACCATAGGTGAAAATAATTTATACCTAGGTTTAATGTTTTCTGATAGACAAAAGAAAACCCACAGTAGGTGGGTTGGTAATTAGATTGTAAGGTTTATTTTTTCTTATCTAATTTTTTCATTTGACGATTTGCTCCTTTAAGACGCTTTTTTACATCTGAAACATCATCTTCAATCGCTAAGTCTTCAGGCAGAACACCACTATTTTTATACATCATAGTTCTAACCTCACTTCCAACTTGATGTGCTGTATTCATAGCGGCTTGAATACCATGACTAGTAGACGATCTTAAACGTTCTGTTGTTTGAGTAACTCTAAATAAATTACCAGCAAGTTCAGTCAAACCCATAAAATCATAAGCAGTTGCGTTTGGATCAATATTTTTATACTTCCTCAATTGTTCAAGAGACATATCATACATCCCTCTAAATCCAGCATCTTGAAATAGACCGTATTGATGGCTTTGCACACCACTAGCTTTAGCTGTGCCGCTTAAAATCTTGTTAGCGGCTGTAAGGTCCTTTCTTGCCTCTAGTCGAGCAATATCATTATTCCCGATCTGCGAATCAATTAATTGAGCAGCAATAGCTGAAAGAACAACCTTGGCATGTTGAACTTCAGGCTTCTTGTCATCAGCTTGCATAGTTATTAGGAAGCAAGCAAAACGGCTTAATCTGTAGGTTTTGAAAGGTCGACCTGATGCATCAGTTATATTTTCAGGTATGAAACACTCATCCGAGTCAACACCAAGACTTGAACAAGACGCCATTGCTTTGCTAATTACACTTTTAAATGTTAGCCAGTTCTCATAACCCAATTTAACCATGAATTCATGAGCGAACCAGTACCGTATACCATTTTGATATGAGTCTTTTTCAAAGTCATCAATGTTAATCGGATTCATAAAATTTCCCTTAATTAGCCCTTTTATTTTTGCATAAAAAGAGCATTTTTCCCATAAAAAATACTATCAAAAATATTTATATTTAACTATCCAGCACGCCAAAATTGACGCCCCATTACTTTAAAGTTCAAACCGTTTTGTTCTGTAACTTCACGATCACGATATTTGGGATTTAGGCTATGTAAAATCAGCTTTCCACCTTCTTCCTTGAATATCTGCTTAATCATGCCTTCACCTTCAAAGTACACAGCATAGATTTCACCATCAATGATTTCGGTTTGAGATATGTCAATCCCAACAAGATCTTGGTCATGAATAAAATCAGACATACTATCGCCCTTAGCTTTGATAATTCTCATGCATTTTGGGTCAACATGCTTTCTTTGAAAAAAAGAAGGTGGGAAGGGAAACTTTCCATTAATAACATCAAAATGAAACTCGATTGATTCACCAGCGCCACAAGAAAAATTAGCTTCCACCACGTCAATCCAAATAAATCCGTTTTCAGTTTCGTAATCAACAACAGTAGGCTCATGAATATCATCTACATCAAAAGAAGAATCGTCTTTCTTTGTTAAGCCATGCTTATCCATGAACTGCTGCATGTTGAAGTTAGTTAAATTCTCACTTTTCTTGCCATTTAAAAGCCATCCAGCATCAACTTCCAGCAATTCAGCCAACTTATCTAGAGTCTCTTTGCTAATTTGTCCCTTTTTCCATTTAGAGGGAGCTTGAGGCGACAAACCTATCATTGTGGCAGCTTTTGCCCAAGATAATTTCTTAGCGTTCAGAGATTCTTGAATGCGCTCAACCATTGTGCTCATAACTGTCATCACTTGAAACCTTTGGTTAAATTTTCGTATAAAAAGAATAAAAATGAAAGCAACCATAGGTTGAAATAAATTTTAACTCATGGTTTAATAAAAATATCGAAGTGGTATAAATAAGGTTTAAATATGAATCCTATTCAACTAGCTATTGATGCTGTTGGTGGGCGAACCTCAGCAGCAGCATTGCTCGGGATTTCCTATGTAGCTGTGCGGAAAATGGCAGAGAAAGGTGTTTTACCAAGAACTGACTACACAGGCGAAACGAATTACGCACAGATTTTTGCAGAGCATAGCAATGGAAAATTAACCAAAGAGTGGTTGCTTGATAAAGCGAATCCAAAACATTTAGCAGCTTAAGGACAAATGTATGAGTCTCGAAAAAAAATCTACGCATGTGCGTTTGTCTCCTGAAAACCATGAGCGAGCAAAAGTTCTCGCTGAAATCAAAGGTAAAGACCTTGCTCAATACCTTGCATATTTACTTGAGAAGGAAATAGCAGGTGAGTGGCATGTACTTAATTTACAAGCAAAATCATTTGAGCGCTTGGGATTAGGAGCTTTGATGCGGGATCTCTCTACAGAAGTAATTTTCGGTGAGGGATTGGAAGGGATTAACGGGAATCAAGGGCAATAAAAAACCGCTTTCCTGCTGTAACAGGTTTAGCGGTCGCGTTCAATTGGAGATAAATCTTATGAACTATCAAATATTAGCAGACATTGAACTAAATCGAAAGATTAGTTTGTTTCAGAAAGCGGTTGAGGCTTACACGCTTGATCGGACACTCGAAAATTCAGTTGCTTTGGCAAAAGCTAAGGCTGAGCTGGCTAGTTATGCGTGGGGTGGCTGATGAGTGCGTTAAAACAAGCTGAGATCATCCCAATCTCAAAAGGTAAGAGCAATATGACAGATAAGTTTGAGGAAGGTCATGTCCGCTCAAGTTGGCAGTACAGACGTGATGTATATCCATTCTTATCTGATGCAGCTCGACATGTCTATTTCATGCTTGAGGGCTATATCAATGGGTTTAATAAAGAATCTGACTATGTTAGCTACTCACAGCTTCAAGAAGAAAAGCGTCATAAAGATAATCCAAAAGCAAGAAAATCAAGCTCAAAAACAGTTGGCAAAGGGCTTGAGGAATTAATTTCATTAGGTGTTATCAGTGTTATTTCTACACATCCGAAATTAGGAAATCAGTACAAAATTAATGAAGTTTCACTAGCTGACCACTTTACTAAGGAAAGTACTTCACCTAGTACAGCACTTTACCTAGTAAAGCACGACCACTTTACTAAGGAAAGTACTAGCACTTTACCTAGTAAAGACACAATAGATAATACTTATAGAAATATTTATAGAGAGAGTGACGCTCAACAAAATCCAGTCGATGAAGTTTTAAAAATTTGGCAACCAGATTTGCATCAACTCAATTCTTGGATGCAAAGATCGGGCTTACCGAAAATCAATCAAGCTCAAGTTGAAGAATTACTACTTGAAATCAATCCTCACTACGAGAGCAAAATTCACACTGGTGCAGTAACTACCACTCAGATGTATTCAAACTTCGTGAAGTGGGTAAAACGTGATTTCAAACTTGTTGAAAAACTTTTCAAACAAGCAGAACAAAACAACACTCAAGCAATCAATCCTGAAAATCTCAAAACAGAAATGGGGGATTGGTAATGAGTCATATCCACAATATTCCGATGGAACAAGCTGTTTTGACAGCATTGATGACTGTTGCTAACTCGTTTGACGTGGTGAGCAATGATCTTGATGAGGACTGCTTCTTTCCTGAAAGACATAAGCAAATCTTCACAGCTATTGCAGAACTGGCAAATGACAACAAGCCTTATGATTTCGTAATGGTTGAGCAGCAACTCAAACAGAAAAACGTAATCCATTTGATGGGTGGTTCTGAGTACCTACTGCAAATGAGCAGTGAAGCGCCTTCGAGTTTTTATAATCTTGAGTCATACACTGCTGAACTAAACAAATTCAAAGCTCATCGTGAAGTTGAAAAGATGGGTGAAAGTATTGCTCAACTCTCACAGGACCTAACCATTCCTGATATTCACATTGCTGCTGAAGCTGTGCTTGATGGAAAGAAAACTGGAATTGATGCAGAAAAATCTAGCTTTACTTTTGAGGAAGCGATCAAGCGTTCTGTAGATCGGTTGATTCAAAAAGCAGAAGCTAAAGCGAATAAGCAATACACGGGCGTTAAATTTAATCTAACCCACTTGGATAACTTGGTTGGATTAATTCAGAAAGGTCATTTTTGTGTGATTGGTGGTAGACCAGGTTCAGGTAAATCAACACTGGCTCAAATGGTCGCTATTCAAACCGCTGTCCAGTTTCGTGAAGCTGTCTTGGTTGTATCGGCTGAAATGGATGTTGAGACGTTCACTAACCGTTGTATATCAGCTTTAACACATATTCCTTACGACAATATCCACAATGCTGAATTGTATGACGGCATGTTGGGACAGTTTGCAGAAGCTCAAAGCCGATTCAATAAATTACCAATTCACATCGAAGATAAGCAAAAACCAACGATTGCGGAAATCCACTCATACGCTCGTAAAGCGAAGCGCAAATATAAGCAGCTTGGTTGCATCATCATTGATTACTTGCAGCTTGTGCGAGATCCAAGCAAGAAAGACCGCTACCAAGAAGTCAGTTCAATCAGCCGTGATTTAAAGGCATTGGCTAAAGAGTTTAATTGCCCAGTGATTGCATTGGCTCAGTTAAACCGTGAATCAGAGAAAGGTAAGCGTCCTAAAGCCTCTGATCTCAAAGAATCAGGTCAGATTGAACAAGATGCAGATCAAATCATTTTAGCTCATCCAGTTCTTAACTCGGAAGATGAGTTACCAAGTGGCATTACAGAAATCATCGTCGCTAAAAATCGACACGGGAAACGAGGCGTAGTTCGAGTTATGGACCGTTTAGATATTTGTCGCTTTGTGGGTATTAGCGAAGAAGTGGGAGGTGCAGCGTGAGAGCTTTAACAGAGTATTCAGATTCAAGTCATTGTTCAGTTATTCCAGGACCATTAACTGATCATAAGTTTTTGGGTTTGTCCAAGTTTGAAAACGAAGATTTTAAAATTTGGTTGGCTTTAATTTGTGTAGATGAAATTGAGGTTTCACAAGATCGGCAATTAGAAATTTCATTAATCCAATCATTTAAAGAGCAACTTTCCCCAAGCAAGACAACAACACCTGCTCAAAGAGCAAAAGCTATGAGTTTCTGGGTTTATCAAGCGGATGCAGACAAGGCTTGGGCGGGTCTGGCGTATGGCTGCGAGTTTTGGCAATTAGTGCAGCATGTACCAACTTTGGATGAATTTAACAGTGCATATCCTGAGCTTGTTTTGGATTTTGATCCACCAATGCAGCCAATTATTAAAACTAAATCAACAAAATCAAAAGTAATTCAAGTCCAAGATGCATACACGATTGATCTATTCGGAGAAATCGCATGAGTACACGTACCGAAATATTCGACAACATGATCTATGTATTGAGTCAGTTTGCTCAAAGCGATAAAGCTCTTAATACGGAAGAGATTGCATACCAGTTGAGCATGAGTAAAAGAACAGCGCAACGGATTACCAAGTCTTTAACTGAGTCAGGTTGGTTGGGATTTAAAAAAGTTGGTTGCAGCAAATTGTATTTTGCAAATGACAAAACCAAGAAATTGTTTGGAGGTGCTAAATGACTCCGACAACAAATCAAATCAAAGAAGCATTGCGCATTTTAGCTCAAAGAAAAGGTCGTCCTGATTATGAGCTTTGCACAGCTAAGCAAGTGAAGTACGCAATGGATAACGGGTTAGAGCATCACTTAATCGCTGAATTGCCTTTTTTTGAGATCAAGAAGCCAGAAGTAAAGGAAGAACCGTTAAGGGATGTTGTTCCAAGAAGATACCCAACGGAGGCTCAGGCTTTTGAAATAGTGACTTGGCTTAAGAACTTCAACGGCTTGTACAAAGACTTAGCAAAGATGGTTGGTTGCAATAGTTCAATGTTAATTCATCTTAAAACCCGTAGAAGTAGATGCACTTTGGATATGTACAACAGAATCATGAAAGCAAGAAAAAAATTAGAGGGAGTGGCGGCGTGAGCTTCAAACTAATGATGACTTTGAGAAGCAAATACAATCAAGGTCTCAGAACTAAAGAAACACTCGAAGCAAATCGTATGTACTTGAAATTGCGATTAAACGGTTTGTTAAAAGAAGCAAAGGCAAACATTACAAATCGTGACAAGGAGCAAAGCCAATGAATGCGATCCAATTCATAAAAGAACACGGTGTTGAGAAAGCGAGGAAAGTTATTGAGGGTGCGCTGGAAGAGCACAACAAGTTTGATATTGATCAGAACAAGACAGTAGATGTGTACAAAACCAAAGCCAATCTTGTTGATCTTAGACACATCAAGCGCATCGTTGAGAGCGTGGATTTAGTCAAGAGATATGGCGGTATAGCTGAAGCAAAGACAATACACAATGATGAGTTTTGGTGTGAAATAGCATTCGAGCGACTAGAACAAGCCATCGCAGACTACGAATTGATTTATGGAGGTGAGCATGTTTAAGGTCGGTGAAGCTGTAGTTTTAAAGAACAGTAGTCAAAACAAGGTTATGAAGATTCAAGCCCACAACGATGAGTTTATTAGGGCTTATTACAGTGATCAGGATTACTCGTTTGCGCATGAGTCAAACTTTAGACACGCAACATCCGAAGAAATTACAACAGGGTTCCGAAATGATAAGCCACCGCTAATGCAACACTTGGGCAAATGTGAATTAGAAACCCTACGCGACTGTGACACCAGTCCTAATTGCAAGAAGTTTAATGAGAGGGTGAAGTGATGAGAAGTTTTGATGAATGGTTCGATGAAAATTGCGATGGTAGCGATCTAGCAAAAGATGCTTGCCGTAAATTGTGGGATGAATTTTCAGATCAGATCAATATTATCTGTAGAAAATCATATGAAAAACAACAATCCAAAGTAGATGAATTAAAGCTTCAAGTCGCTGAAATGAAGTCGAGACTGAATGATGCGTACACCGCTGGGCAAAGCGCAATGTATGCAGCTAGACAATCCAAAGTGGATGAGATTACACAACTTTATGCTAAGGAGCTGTTCAATAAAAAGGTTGTTGCTAAGAAAGCGTCAGAGAAGTTGGCAGGATTACAACTTCAAAATGATGAGCTGCAAAAGCGGGTGGATCAACAGGGGTTAATCATAGCAAAGGTTATGTCTATTGCATCAGAACTTCAAAAGAGTTGGGCAATGTTTGAGATTGGTAAGAAGTTAGAGCAAGCACTCAAGGGTGGTGAAGGATGAGATTAAACAGGTTGTCACTGGCAATGTTAATTGCAAAACCTTTACCACCAATCAAAGGGTTTTATCTACCTGATGCGAGGTTGAACCAATGACCACATTCAAAGAGGCTCAAAGAAGTAGATCAAAACCTGTGGCTAGGTCAAAACGCGCTCACAAGGTGCCAACAGAAGATCAAGAGCAAATCGCCCTAATGTCATGGGCGCATCGTGTGAAGTTTGGGAATGGTCGTCTTTCTGATTATTTGATTCATATCCCGAATGGTGGTTCAAGAAACATCATTGAAGCTGCCAAGTTTAAAAAGATGGGAGTTAAGGCTGGTGTGCCTGATCTGCAATTGTTAGTACCGAATGGTCTGATTCACGGCTTATGGATTGAACTTAAATCAAAGGCAGGTAAGTTGCAGCCAAGCCAAAGATTGATGATTCAGCGTTTAGAAGAACAGGGCTATTTGTGCAAAGTCTGTTTTGGTGCAGATGAAGCGATAAACGAAATTAAAAAGTATTTGTGTATTTAAGGTGACGGTATGAATGCAGTAGCAACTAAGTTTGAACAGTTTGAATGGTTGGCTCATGGCTTAACAGCGAGTTCACCAAGTTTAGAGCCATGTGTTCGTAGCACAGGAGAGAAACCATTGGATTATCAAGATCGCTTGGGTGCTATTGCTTCAATGGATACTCAGTTAGCAAAGTCAGTAACAGCTTTGATTGTGTTTGAGGGTAAATCTCAAAGTGATTATGAGTTTGTTCGCCAACATTTGGCAAATATCTTAATTAAGAATGCGGTAAATGATAAGAAGCGAGAGCCTGAGGGCATTGCAATGTATCACCTCGGTTGGTTGGTAGCCAAGATGGTATTGGATTTCGCATTAGACCCTGATTTAGAGGATAACTACACCGCTAAAGGGCGTTTGGCTTATGCTGGCATTAGATCAAATCAAATGAGTGTGGACTGCTATAGAAAGACATGGAAGGGCTATGAAAACCTTATGACAATGTCAATTGAATCCGCAATTGATGAAGCAGCTAAAGCTGTGGAAAAGTACAGAAAAAATACTTACAAAGATATGAAAGTATAGGGATTCCATTATTTCGGAAACTAGAGTATAGTTTTTCTATACTGGTCGTATTACGGTTATCCGAGACCAAAGCATTTAGCTCATCGAAAGGTGGGCTTTTTTGTTGTCTGGAGAAAAGCCATGAAAGAACGTTAGTCAAATTTCGGCAACTTGGATTTGTGACGCTTTCCCAAAATGGGTGAGCTAGAAGCGCAAACGGTGGGATGCAGAAACCAGCCGTATAAATCGGTTTGAATCCAATGTGATTTCGTCACACATTGAGTTAGCCTCAGAGCCCTAAGTTGTGGGTGACACCCCGACCAATGAATTTGAAAGACACAGAACAAATCAGTAGCTAACTTTGAAATGTTTGTAGTGTTGAGTAGCGGTAGATCAGTTGCCGAGCTGATCAATGTCGTAATCTAAGGCAAGGGTGTGGCAGTTTGCCACTCCCTTTTTAATTCATGCGCCATTCGTCTAATTGGATAAGACATCATAATTCTAGTGTGATTGATACAGGTTCGAATCCTGTATGGCGTGCCAATTAATTTAGAGAAGTGTGCAACGGTGATTTGACCTCTTGGCACAGGAGTGCACTCAAAGTTGATGAGATGCTCACTTCATCTAAGTTAATAATAATAAAGGTTCGGCTATGGACGAAGAAGAACTTAAGCAAATTGAAGAAGATTGTCAGCGGTTTAGAAACACGGTTAGCACAGTGCTGTATTTAGTGCCGATATTCTTCATGGCGTATGTGATTTGGTGTAATTGGTAAATATTGGAGTTTAATTATGCGTATGAGTCGAGTAATGATGGCGATTGCTACTGGAATGATGACATCAAGTTTTGGATCTGCGATTGAAGCTGCACCATCATTAGGTGGAACAGTTTCGCCATTTGCTTTTAAATCAAAACCAGTGGGCAATAAGCCGAATAAAATTAGTCAAAAGAAGAAACGTTTAAATGCACGTCGATTGAATAAGTACAAGTGAGTTGCCTATGGACACAATCGAAGCAAAGAAGAATCTTGAAGCATTGCATCAAGACAAAGAAAAACTGAAAAGTCTCAATCATCTCAATTCAACGTTTCAGTTCAAACAAGCATGTCAGCAGCGCATTCACGATATAGATAAGAATATCAACAATATTCAACACAGTATTAAGCGATATGCGAGACTATAAAGGAAATCAAAATGGATAATGAAGAGTTATTGGAGGCACTTGAGTCAGTTGCCAACTTTATGCGTGGTATGCAGTTTGATCAACGTATTCCAAGTGATGCAAGAGAAGCGTTGCGTGAACGTGCAATGGATTTAGATGACTTGGTTGAAAAGTATCAGGATGCGTGATGCAAAGCGACTAGCAGCGATTAGAAAGCTGCCGTGTGTGAAGTGTGGTGGTGGTCCAAGTCAGGCGGCACACAGTAATTTTGGCGAACATGGCAAAGGTAAGGGAATCAAAGCAGATGATAAATACACTATTCCTTTATGCCATGCTTGCCATGTGGTTTTCGATCAGTATCGAGATATGGGACGTGAAGAGTCGCGGGTATGGTTCGCAAAGATGCTAGAAAAGACGGAGCGGATGTTGAATCTTAAAGATGATGAGGTGTTTTAAAGGGGTATACATTTCATGTACACCCCTTTGAACTATTCGGAATTTCCTAATAACTGAGGTGTTTAATTTATGCTTATCAAAATGAATACAGGTCACTTGCGAATGACCGTGCTAAAGCAGATCGTTGATAATGCAGGCAAGGCAATGGCGATTGATAAGAAAAGAAACATAATCGATTGGTTATTTCCATTTACACCAAAAAACTTACAGCTTAAACGAATGCGAAAACGTGGTGATAAGTTGCAACAATTTGAAGTGGCATTAAGTAAAAATAAGGATGAGTTTTCTCATATTGATTTTCATGATGTGGATTTTATATATAAAGGTCTACATTGGTAAGAACTGAGGTGAGCATGAAGACAGCAGTGTTCACAATCAAAGATCACTCGGACATCGGTAAAACGATTAACTATCTGCATAACAACTACACTCAAGCTAATTTTGAGAATAAGCCGCTTGTAGTTGAGATTAAGCCATTTGAGAAAGATCGATCTAAGGCTCAGAATCGGCTTTATTGGAAGTTCTTAACTCAATGGGCAAAGCATCAGGGCACAGATAAAGATGCAGAGCACCTTTTCTTTAAGAAAAAGTTTCTGTCTGTCATCTACTATCGTGATGATGTTGGTCAGTATAGAAATACATTCGATGCAGTAAAGGTGTTAAAGAAACAGAATCATCCGATGTATCAATATGTCGCTGATGGACTTAACGAGCTAATTAGCACAACGGATGCAAGCGTTGCTCAATTCACTGAATACTTAAATGACATACATGCATTTTGTTTGAAACAAGGGTGTTATTTGGAGACGCCTGATGATTTGAAGTGGGTAATGGCTTGATATATATTTGAGTTTAATATGCACAAGGAACTATCATGTCAATTGAATTTAAAACTGAGTATTCTGACTTCTATATTAATCCGCAAAAAATCCAATATCTAAATGTAATTAAGGAAGAGAAAGCGATTTTCGTTCACTTTACACAGAATGATTATTTGCGATTGTCATTTGAAGATGATGTGAAGTTTAATGAAATGCTGCATGAGCTAAAATCGAAAATTTAAATAAGACCCTCTTCGGAGGGTTTTTTAATGGGTGAAGATATGACTTATATCATTGTCGCAATATTAATGTTTTTTGTTGGTTATGCAGTGTGTTTTCGATTCTTCCAGAAAGATATTGAATCAGGCAAGCCTATCGCGTTTAAAAGCGGTATCTATGTTGCGGTAAAGCGAAGCTTGAAGTGAGGTGAGTATGGCCTGCAAATCATGTGAAGAACGTCGTGAATGGATGAGAGTTCAATATGAGCGAGCAAAAGAAAGAACAACCAAAGCAATCAACCGCATTAGAGGAATTGCTGACAAAGATAGTGGAACAGAACACAACACTGATTCAGCAGATAGCAAACAAGGATCAGATAATTCTGGCAGCACTGGAACAGAACAACGAACTCCTGTTGCAACTAAGCGAGCAGGAAGAGGAAAGACCAAGGTCGAGAACGCTGGATTAAGTAATGAAACTTCAAACACTCAAGCCGAGACTACAGGCACAGAGAGCGACACAAAAGATTGATAGCTCATGGCGTTATGTGAGATAGGGTGAAATTATGAATACTCCTACATGGCGAAGTGACAAAAGAACATCGAGTGAACGTGGATACAATTCAAAGTGGCGAAAGGCCAGAGAAACATATCTGCGGTCAAATCCACTTTGTGTAATGTGCAAAGAGCAGGGCAAGGTTGAAGTTGCAAATGTGGTCAATCACATTGTTCCGCACAAAGGTGATCAAGCATTATTTTGGGATAGAAGCAATTGGCAAGCAGTTTGTAAGTTCCATCATGATTCAACGATTCAAAGACAGGAAAAATTAGAAGTTGTTATAGGTTGTGATGAGCGTGGCATTCCACTCGATCCAAATCACCATTGGAATAAAAAATAAACAAATCAATGAGGTAGGGGGGAGGGAAAAATTTAAAAATTATTTTATTTTGAGACCGCCCACGAAATCACATTTTAATTCTATTGGGATTTTAAGGGCTAAAACACATGGCAGGAAGAAAACGATCTGACAGCACTCACGTCAAAACACAATTAGTTGATGATCTTGATATTGCTCCACCAGAGCATGTGCAATTGAGAGATATTGATATGCCATTTTGGTATGCTCTCGTGCGCGCGCGCGTAAAGGAAAGTTGGAATACGGTAGACCTGCAACATGCAGCAAACTTAGCTCGTTGTCAGGCAGACATTGAGCGAATTCAGCAAGAGATTTTGATTGAAGGTGACACGCTGACGAATGATCGAGGAACGGTTGTCCTCAATCCTAAGCATTCACTACTGGAAACACTCAGCAGAAGATCAATTGCACTGTCAAAACATATCCAGGTGCATGCTGTGGCAACGGTTGGGGATTCAGATAAACAAAGAGGTAAAAATTCAGCCGCTGCAAAAGGAAGACATACAGCAGAAAAGACAAAGGGATCAGATGATTTATTAGCCAGACCAAGCTAAATTTGGTATAATAATCAAGCAAAAAGCCTAGTTGCTGGAAACAACTAAGCTTTTCTAATCAATCTGTTAATTCGAGTAACATGATGACTGAATTTAATTTTAAAGACATAGCTGACGCTATGCAAATAAAAAAGAAATCTACCAAGAGATTGACTACAGGATCCTTTAAGGAAAGAGCCAGAACTATTCATGGCGACCGTTATGATTACTCATTGGTAAACTATAAAAACCTTAAAACACCTGTGATAATTCAATGCAAAGTACATGGCTGTTTTGAGATGTCACCATTGGTTCATTTATTTCAAGAAAGCAACTGTCAAAAATGTTCAATTGAAAAAAGAACAAATGAGCGGAAGCTCACTTTAGAAGAATTTAAAGTCAAAGCTTTTGAAATACATGGTACTAAATACAATTACTCATCTGTTGACTTGGTTAATGTAGATACCAAGGTGAGTATTACATGTTCTAAACATGGTGTGTTTGAGCAAACACCATACTGCCATTTGAATAGAAAACAAGGTTGCCCATTGTGTGCTGATAAAGGATTAGCTCATAAGGGTAGCTTGGAGAAGTTTATTTTAAAGGCAGCACAAACTCATAAAAACGAATACTCATATGATAATGCTGTCTATATTAATTCAAAAACAAAACTCGCTATTTCTTGTAAATTACATGGCGAATTCTGGCAAGCTCCTGCTGACCACATAAATTCTATGCAGGGATGCCCAACATGTGGTGCAGAAAATACCAGAGGCTGGTCAAGAGGTGATTACATTGAATTCTTGGAAACAAAGGGTGTATGCCAAGCAAGTTTGTATGTAATCAAGTGCTCAAAAGCATCTGAGATTTTTTATAAAGTTGGGATAACACATCAAAGTTTAAAAAATCGTTTTAAGAACAAAACATTGATGCCTTATTTTTTTGAGGAACTATCACTCATCAGTGGTGAAGCAGGTTATATATGGGACCTAGAGAAAAGAATTCACCAGTTGTTAGTCAGGTATCCTTATCAACCTAAGATAGGATTTGGTGGGCAAACAGAATGTTTCACTGAAATACCAAAAGAAGTTTACAAGTTGCTAGAAGAAATAAATCAATCTGACCAGATTCAACTAATTGCATAAGCACCTTCGGGTGCTTTTTTATTACCTATCGTCTTATAGGTGAGTTATGACACGTGGTGAGCGAGTAATCGCATTTATTGAAAGATATTGCAAGGCTCCAGAAGGAGCACATGTTGGGCAGCCAATTATTCTTGAGGACTTCCAGAAAAAGTTCATCTTAGATGTTTATGACAATCCGCATGGAACACATACAGCAATTCTGAGTATCGCACGAAAGAATGGAAAGACCGCTTTAATCGCGGGCATCCTTTTAGCTCACTTGATTGGCCCAGAAGCAAAGCAAAACAGCCAGATTGTTAGTGGTGCATTATCAAGGGATCAGGCTGCCATTGTATTTAAACTGGCTGTAAAGATGATCAACTTGAATGAGGAACTTCAAGACCTAGTTCATATCATCCCATCGACAAAAACTCTAATAGGATTAGCGAAAAACGTTGAGTTTAGAGCCTTATCTGCTGAGGGAAAGACGACCCATGGTTTATCACCTATTCTGGCGATACTTGATGAGACAGGTCAGGTAAAAGGGCCGCAAGATGAGTTTGTGGACGCAGTGGTAACAGCACAGGGTGCACACGAAGCGCCACTCTTGATGGTGATTAGTACGCAGGCTGCTACTGATGCAGACCTATTAAGCATCTGGATTGATGACGCTTTAAAAGGCGAAGACCCAAAAACAGTGTGTCACCTATACACCACACCAATGGATAGCGATATTTTAGATAAGAACTCATGGAAGCTATCCAATCCAGCATTGGGCAAGTTTAGATCGGAGCCTGATATGCAGAAGTTAGCAGAAAAGGCTAGTCGGATGCCGAGTGCTGAAAACACTTTCAGGAACCTAAACTTGAATCAGCGTGTTTCTACTGTTTCACCGTTTATTGCAAAACAGACTTGGGATACTTGCCTTGGTGAATTGCCGCCAATTTATGAGTGTGATGAAGTATGGGCAGGACTGGATTTATCAGCTCGAACAGACTTAACAGCATGCGTATTTTTAGGGAAAAAAGACAACAAGCTTCATGTTTATCCGTATATTTGGACACCAAGTATTGGACTTGATGACCGATCTAAGCGCGACAGAGTGCCATACGACTTATTTGTTAAACAAGGTCACATGTTCACAACTCCTGGTGCAACAGTGGATTATGGTTTTGTTGCTCAAATGATTGGCGAAATTGCATCTGATTTAAAAATACTTCATGCAATTGCTTTTGATAGATGGCGTATCGATGTATTCAAAAAGGAATGCGACTTGATTGGCTTGGAATTACCACTAGTTCCTTTTGGGCAAGGTTTTAAAGATATGTCCCCAGCTTTGGATACATTAGAGGCTGAGCTTCTCAATGCACGAATTATCCATAGCGATAACCCAGTTCTGGAACTTGCAGCAGCAAATGCGGTAGTGGTTAAGGACCCTGCTGGGGGTAGGAAGCTAGATAAATCCAAAGCAACAAACCGCATTGATCCAATCGTAGCATTGGCTATGGCTTGTGGTGTGTCTAATTTCGAGGAAATTAGGCAAGCAGAATACAACGTCTTTTTCGTTTAATTAAATTCAACTAATGACCGCCTTAATTGGCGGTTTTTGCATTTTGGAGGGGCTATGACTGCTCTGCACAAATCATTCGGCTCGTTCGAAATCAAAGCCGTTGATGAAGAAAAGCGAACATTTACAGGGGTGGCTAGTACACCTAATCAAGATCGTTCAAAAGACATCATGATTCCGAAAGGCGCGAAGTTTCAACTGCCAATGCCGTTGTTATTTCATCATGACATGCGTCAGCCAATTGGTCATGTAACCGAAGCAAAGGTCACAGAAAAGGGAATTGAGGTAACGCTACATATTCCAGAGATCAAAGAAGATGGTCGCTTAAAAGAGCGAGTCAATGAAGCTTATCAGTCTCTTAAGTACGACCTAGTAAAAGGTTTGTCAGTTGGTTTTATTCCGAATTGGGATCAAGCAGAAATGATTAAGGGTGGCGGCATTCAGTTTGCCGAGTGGGAATGGTACGAACTCTCCCTTGTAACAATCCCTGATAACCGTGACAGCGGAACAGATTTCAAAAAAGCATTTGAGGAACACAAAGCCGCGTTGGGCAAAAAACCTCAGAACGTTCCAGGTGGCGATTCATCTGAGAAAAAACACGTAATCGTAAAACTTAATAGCCCAACAAAGGGTGGAGTATCTCTATGAATAAATATTTAAAACAGCTTCTTGATGCACTTGCAGCGAAAAACAAAGAATTAGAAGGTCATATGACTAAATCTTTGGATGCTGGTCAAACACCTGATGAAGAGACTGAAAAGGCAATTCAAGCTGTAGAAGCCGATATTGCTGCAATCGAAAAGAACATTGAGCGTGTTAAAAAGCAAATTGCCGCTGCTGCTGAGGCAGCTAAAACTGCAACTCCTGTTGCTGGTGAAGACCCTAAACAAGCTAAGAAGTCTGCTGAAGGTAACCCTAATCCAGAAGACAAGCAGTCAAAAATTGAAGTGGTAAAACTAGCTAAAGGTATTGGTTTTGCACAGTACGCACGTGCAAAGCTATGCTCACAATTGGCTGCTAAAAATGGCAACTTCATTTCACCAGTAGACATGGCTAAACAAATGGGCTTTGGTGATGAGGTTCAGGACTTAGTTACAAAAGCCACACTAGGAACCACAACTGACGTTGGTTTTGCATCTGCATTAGTGCAAGAAAACCGCTTGGTCGGTGAATTCGTTGAAATGCTTCGTGCAGCAACGGTATTTGAACAATTGAATGGATTCCGTGCGGTACCGTTTAACTCAAAAATCCCAAGCCAATTAACAGGTGGCACTGCTGCTTGGGTGGGTGAAGGTGCAGCCAAACCATTAACCAATCCGACCTATGGCGAAGTGGAAATTAAAGAACACAAGCTCGCAGCGATTACTGTTTATACGCAGGAATTAATGCGACGTTCTGATCCAGCGGTAGACGTTTTGGTGCGTGATGATCTTATCGAAGCATCAAAAACGCTTATTGATAATACTTTCCTTGATGCGGCGGCTGCATCAACTACACGCCCAGCAGGTGTTTTAAATGTGGTGACAGCAACCCCGAGCACAGGTACAACCGCAGCAGCGTACGAAACCGATCTACTTACTTTGATCAATACGTTTGTTGCAGCAAATTTATCGCTTGATGGTGCCTACTTCTTAATGTCCGAAACACGCGCTGCACAAATTAGCTTGCTACGCGATGCGCTAGGCAATAGTTATTTCGCTGGCATGGCACTTCGCGGCACCCGTACATTAATGGGTATCCCAGTCATCACATCGCAGGCAGTAGGCAACAAGATCATCCTTGTGAAAACAAGCGAAATTCTGCTTGCTCAAGATGGTGGTGTGGATGTTTCTTACAGTGATCAAGCGACTCTTGTTGATGGCGCAACCACTCACCACTTATGGCAAGAAAACAAATTTGCTGTACGTGTTGAGAAATTCATCACTTGGGCAAAACGTCGTCCTATTGCTGCTAGTTTTATCCAATACACCTAATTTAATTTAGGTCAAAAACAGCTCCTTAATTGGAGCTGTTTTCATATCTGAACAATGAAAACTCACTGTTGAGCTATGGGAACAGCTATGAAAATTGAATATTTAAAGGTTATGCACAATGCCAATGTTGGTGATGTGCTTGAAGTAACCAATTTTGAAGCAAATATCTTGATTAAAACGGGTGTTGCGAAGCCTTATGAAGAACCGAAAAAGGCCGCAACTAAACCTAAAAAAGATGTAAAAACCAACGAATAAGGCGGTAGAAATGGGCATTTTTGACTGGTTTAGAGGTAAAAAGAGCTTTCAAAGTGTCCATAATGCTGGGCAGACTTGGAATAGCCTATTTGTGCAAGAGCCATACTCAGGTGCTTGGCAGAAAAACGATGAATTAACTAGGGATGACCTTGTAGCTTCTTATGCTGTGTTTGCTTGTGTAAGCCTTATCTCTAAAGACATTGGTAAACTACCAATTCTATTGAAGCGCAAAGAAAAAGGGGTGTTAGTTAATGTAGATACCCCCGATAAATTGCGAGTTTTAAAGAAACCGAACAATTATCAAACTTGGCAACAGTTCCAAGAGCAGTGGACTTCAGGCCTGTTGCTGCGTGGCAACACTTACGTGTGGAAACTTCGAGATGTCTTTGGTGAGGTCTACCGAATGGTAGTGCTTAACCCTGATCTGGTTACGCCACTTGTTGCTGAGAACGGCAATGTGTTTTATCAGCTTAATACTGACCGCTTAACACAAACTGAATCTGTGATTGTTCCTGCGTCTGAAATCATCCATGACCGCATTAATGCTTTTTACCATCCTTTAGTTGGTTTATCACCAATCATGGCGTGTGGTGTTGCTGCTGGAATGGGTGTAAAGATCATTAAAAACGCAGCCAACTTCTTTGGAAATGGAAGTCGACCAGGTGGAATCTTGGTTGCTCCTGGGTCAATAACTAAAGAGAAGGCAGAAGAAATTCAAGCACGCTGGAATACAAACTATTCAGGTGCAAACTTTGGTAAGACAGCAGTTATTGGCGATGGTATGACTTATACCGCATTAGGTATGAGCGCTGCTGATTCACAAATGCTTGAGCTTCTTGAAATGTCTGGCCGTGTTGTATGTAGCGTATTCAATGTACCGCCTTTCAAGATTGGAATTGGCACCATCCCAAACGATTCAGAGCAAGCGAACGGAATTTATTACTCTGATTGCTTACAAGCCATGATTGAAGCGCGAGAGAATTTAATTGATGAAGGGTTAGACCTGCCAACTTATAAAGTTGAATGCTACTTAGACATCGACATGCTTATCCGTATGGATTCAGAACGTTTCCACACCATGGTGCGTGAAGATGTTAAGGGTTCATTGCTTACACCGAATGAAGGACGGGCCAAAGTTGGTAAATTGCCTCTGAATGGTGGCGATACCGTCTACATGCAGCAGCAAAACTACTCGCTTGAGGCTCTAGCCAAACGTGATTCTAAAGAAGATCCATTTGGTAAGTCTGAATCTACTTCAAGTCAGGCTGATAACTCTCTTAAATCGCTCTATAAGGGTGTATTTAAGGATGATGTTAAGTATGAGAAAGGTCAGTTCATCACTAAAAATGGCTCATTGTGGCATGTTGAAAACGATCATTTGGGCGAGTTTGATCATAAGAACTTTAAGTTATGTGCGAAGGAGTGGGCAGAATGAGCATAGTTACTCTTGAAGAAGTCAAAGAGCACCTTCGTTATGACGATGATTCCAATGACACTAGCTTGGAAATCTATAGAAAAGCGGCTGAATCAGCCGTTTTACGCTATACAGACGAAGCGCATCATGAATTGCCATATCCTGAAGAATTTCGCTTAGCAGTGCTTGTTTATGTCGGATATTACGACAAGCACCGTAACGCTGAATCTGACGCACCTGTGAATGGTAATTTCATGCCGCAACCTGTTCAAGCACTTCTATTCCCTTATCGAACTCCAACCGCTGTGTGAGGTATTTATGGTTGATTTGAAAGTTAGAGCAAGTAAAAGAAAGCCAAAAGGAGCTACGCATTTTCATTACATTGACAAGTTTATCTACTATGCAATTAAAGGTGACCAAGTTTGGCAATATGGTGAAGATGGTATATGGCGCATTCGCACAGTAATAATTAAATCTCCAATGATGGAACTATATTGAGGTAGTTGTCATGGGACAGAACGCAGGTGAATTACGACACCGCATCACCATCCAGCATTATGTCGCTGGTGGTCGAGATGAAGATGGTTTTGAAGTCGAAGGCTCTTGGCAGGAATACAAACAACTTTGGGCCAAAATATCTCCATTGTCAGCAAAGGATTTAATTTCGGCACAAACTGATCAATCCCAAGTGGTTGCTCGTATGAAAATCCGCTATCGAGAAGACATCAACACGACGATGCAAGTCATTTGGAAGGGTCGTATGTTCTCAATCCAAAGCCAAGCCCTTGATGATAATGAAACAGGCAATATTTATTGCACTTTCTTACTTGGGCAAGGTCTTGAAAAACCAAAGTAGAGGTATTTATGGCAGGAGTAGAAGTTGAGATTACAGGTCTTGATGATGTTGTAAACCGACTTCAAAGACTTGCCGATCCACGCAAGACAAAAAGTATTGCTCGAAAAGCCGCACGACAAGCAATGAATATTGTGCGTGATGCCGCTCGTAACAATGCAAAAGCTATTGATGACCCTGAAACAAGCGAGAAGATCTTCAAAAACATTAAAGTTTCAGCTGGCAAAACACGCAATCCGAATGAAATAAAAATGCGTGTTGGTGTAGACGGTGGAGCATCTTTTTCAAATCCCAATCCAAAGCCAACAAGCGGTGGTGATACTCGCCATTGGAGATGGGTCGAGTACGGAAGATCAGGCGTTCCCGCTGTTCCATTCATGCGTCCTGCACTGGAAAGCAACATTCAGCAAGTCACAAACAAGTTCTCAGAAGTATTTAATGCTGAACTAGATAAGGAATTGGTGAACCTATGATGTTTCTACCTATATTCAAAACATTAAATGCTGATGCAGCAGTCAAAGCCATCTTTGGTGACAACCTTCGCATCTATGAAGACATTGCGCCTATAGGAACATCAACACCATATGCAGTATGGCAAGAGGTCGGCGGCAATGCTGAAAATAGCCTTGATTGCCCTGCAAAGACCGATCACATCATGTACCAAGTTATGGTCTATGACACTAATCAAAAACGTGCTTATGAAGGTCGTGAAGCAATCCGAAAAGCTCTAGAAAACCAAAGCTATATATTAAATCCACGAATCAGCGGATATGAAACCGAAACAAAGCTATTTAGCCGTGGATTTGATGCTAATTGGTTTTTGACTCGATAAAACACACAACCAACCTGTTCCACTTTTAACCGAACCTGTCAGCAATGGCAGGTTTTTTTATGCCTGTAAAAAGGCAACCACTGGCTAGGCTGATCCCCGAAAGGAAGATGGTCGTTTCGACTATTCATTGCATCTTCTTGCCAGTGTTTCTTTTTTTAATGAGTAGTCGGAGCAGATCAATGAATGCAATTATAAAAATTGAAAACCAAACTCCATTCGTCGAAGTTGAATTAAATGGAAAAGTCCAGTTGGGTGTAAATGCCCGTGACCTGCACAAAATGCTAGAGAGCAAGCAGGACTTTTCAACATGGATTAAGCGCAGAATCTCCCAGTGTGGATTTGAAGAGGGTTTTGATTACGTTCGCCTCCACCAAAAAATGGAAGCCAATAACGCTACCCTAATTGAATACATTATTTCTGTAGATATGACTAAGCATCTAGGAATGATGGAGCGCAATGGGAGAGGTCATGAGATACGAAAATACTATATTGAGCAAGAGGAATTAGCTCGTCAGATGCAAAGCGGCTTGCAAGTACAAATTGCCAAGCTTTGGCTTGAAATAGAACAAATGACAAATGCCTTATCAGCATGTGGTCGCTTTTTAAGTGTTAATGGCAAACAAACAAAACCAGCAATGATTCGAGAATTGGATGGCTTAGTCAAACAAGCGCAGCACAAATTAGATTTTAAAGACGATTAATTCAATTAAATCACAACCAACGCACCCAATCGGGTGCTTTTTTTATGCCAAAAATAAGAGGAGTAGCTACTCATGGCAGAAGTCCGCGTACAAGGTACGAATGTTTACGCATTCGACGGAACAACCATTACACAACTTGCATGTCTAACTGCAATTGACCTAGGAGGTGATTCAACCACTCGAATTGAAAAGACATGCTTAGACGAAACACAAAGCAAATCTTATCTCACTGGCTTGGCTGATCCAGCTCAAGGTTCTTTAGGTTTCAATTTAGACACCGAAAATGAATCACATCTGCAAATGATTGATTGGGCAGAAACTAAAAAAGATGGCTTAGAGTTCTATCTAGGTTCATCTGAGGGTACAGCAGCACCAACAGCAACAGGTGGAGTAGTTACATTGCCTGCTACACGTTCATGGTGGTCTTTTAAAGGCGGTATCTCTACACCAGTTCCATCTTTTGAAGCAGATGCTTTAGTGGGTTACACAGTAACTTTAGAGCGTGAAACAACAGTTGCATTCACCCCTAAAACCTAATATCTAGCCCCGAAAGGGGCTTTTACTTTTGAGAATTAAAATGGCTAAAGTAGATTTTAAGAAGGCGAAAAATATTACTAAGGCTGGTGCGCCAGTTGAGCGTGATGTTAAGTGGTCTGTAGAAGTTACCCAAGAAAATATAGAACAGTTAAAAGCTGTCTCTGAAAACCCAAAATTGACTATTGGTGATGTTGTAGAGCTTGAAGGTCAAGTCTTTGTAAAACGTATGAGCTTTAAAGCAAGTCGTGAAGCATCAAAAGCGATTGAATGGGATTTTGATGTTCAGGACATTGAAAAATCAAAAGTAAAATCAGTTGATTCTGACCATCTGCAAGCATCACAGATTTTAGGAACGATTTGCGAAGATAGTAAGGGAACCCCTTTCTTTTCTTCAATTCAAGACGTTTATGATTCAGATCCAAGCTTCATTAATGCTCTCTACAAAATTGCTGATGATGTGAACAACTTCATGGGAAAGTTAGTGAAGAAGAACTCGGAAGAAACGAACTCCTCTGTGAACTCGTCCTCAACGGAATCGGTGGCAACACCATCGAAGAAGCAGAGCAAAAAATAAGTGTTTCTGAAATGTCTATTTGGGCTGCCTATAGATCTAAATACGGCTCTCTAAATATTGGGCGCAGAGTAGAACAGGCTGTGGGCAATATTTTATCTTTCTACGCGAACTCAAACAAAGGCAAAGGTGCTAAAGCATTCTCACCTTTTGACTTCATGCCACATGAGCAAAAGCCTAAACCTGTACAGATTGGTGTTGAAGATTATCTGATGAGTATGGTTGGGAGGTAGTACGATGGAATATTCGGCTATCTCTGAAGCTTTACGACTATTGAGTTGGCTATACCGACGACAATTAGTGGCGTGTAATGCGCATACAAATGCTAAAACTTACACACATAAGACTACAAAGTATTGACACGATCATCAAACTCGGCTATTGACGTGATGCTTAGACCGACGTATATTACCGAAGTAATAACCCTGTTATCCATGATAAGAGGGTATTTTTGTGTCATAAAATATTCGTGGGGTAGAATATGAGCCAAAAAGTAAGAGAAATACTCTCTCTATCTGATGATCAAGTTAAACAACAGTTTGCAGCGCATTGTGAAAAGATGGGCGAACAAGGGTTGGTTGATATTAAATTTTGTATTAAAGGCTATGATTCTGTTGAAGAGATTCAACGTCAATTTTTAGCAATCGAACAAATGCAATTAGAAGGTTTGACTAGTCAGGTGTCAGACTTTGAATTATTCAATATTGAATATTCTGCTTAATGTAAAGGAATCATATTTTAGACATGGATTCTATTTTTTGGGCAAGAAAGCTAACGCTAGAAAGAACAAATCAATTTGTACAAGATAATAAAGTTAGAAAATCGTGGATGGCTAACGATTTTCTAACTCAGGTTAATAAATGGGGAATAAACTACCCAGCTGAAATTGTTCCATTTAACTTAGCAAGTGTTACTAATCAAGCCATAAACCATATGATTATGTCCTATGTTAAGATTGGTCAAAATGGTAAAACACAAATCCTTGTAAATGATATTAATAATTTTTGCTGGAAAAGGTTCTATATTCTTAAAGAAATAGTTCATGTAGTTTCTTCTAATATAGAAAACACAACCATTGGGACGGATAGAATAGCTGAAGTTCTTACCAATCTGCATGACAAAAATTTTGATTTTTTAGCTCAGGATAAAGCTTTGCTTTCAGAAGTTGAGGCTGGTTGGGGAGCTATCGAACTTTTGTTAACTAAAGAGATTGTAGAGAAAGAGGAAGCAGCTGTTGGCGGGTACAAAAACTTAACAGATAAACATATTACAGATATTGCCCATAAATATAGAGTTCCAAAAGTTGTTGTAAGAGCAAGATTTACTAATGAAGCCTGTAGATCTATTTATGACACAGCTTATAAAAGTACCTTGTATCAAAATGCGCAGTTTATGCCAATTTATAAACGATAATATTGATCAAATCCATACTATAAATACCCTCACCCGAGGGTATTTATTATCAACAGTATAAAAAGCCAAACACATGAAAAAAATATTATTAATTTGCCTTGCAACGATGATTGTCGGTTGCCAAAAGCAACCTGAAAAAGTAAATGAATCTGTTGAAAAATCTTTTGAGGTATCTGACAAAAAGATCGGAAAGTTCTTAGATATTCTTGATGATCCACATGCTGATAAAGAATTACAACGCAAAGTCCTTTGCACTGACTATCCGAAATTGTACAAGCATGAGTATTTGCCAGCGCTACAAAAGCTTTCTCAGGCTGAGCCTAAGGATAAGTTGATGAATGACTTTAAAATTTCTAAAGACTACTACAGTGAAAAGTTAGGAATAACCTGTGATTAAAGACTTCACCCAACCTGAATATTCAAACCCAGTTATGGATATGTGGGAGTTCTTTAACGAAAACCCACAATTCAAGCTAATTGAGTATGAACCTGTGAAAGGTGGAGTTAGGGTGTTTTATCATGTGGTGAGTTGATTATCAGTCGTTATCCACACTGATATCATCTACATCATCTAAACGCTTAATTTTCCTTTTTTCTTCTAATTTTTTGGCTTTCTCCCAATCTACTGTGTTAGAAAATTTGCTGTAATCTTCTTCAAATTTATCAACATCAATATTTGAAAAAATTTTCTCAATGCGATTGAGCTTTTCTGCAAGCTCCTCATCAGAAAATCGCAATGGCGAGTATTCCGATTCATTATCAAAGCTTTGCTCTAATCTCGCAACCATATCGGCATTCATTGATCTATTGTAAGCCTTGGCTGATATAGCAATCTTTTGCTTCAACTCAGGACTTACTCGTAACTTAACTGTAATAACGTGGCTGTTGTTTTCTGAGTCCATCATAGAAAAATCGAGAAAATAGTTAACTGAATTATCACCCCCATATTGGGGGTTGACAATAACCCCACACTAGGGGCATGATAACCCCACACCCCCACAATGGGTGATTTAGGAGGCGTAATGAAAACAACTCGATCAAAAACAATAGATGTACGAGTACGTGTAAAACCCAATTTGCATGAGAAGTTAAAAGCTTATGCGGATAAAGAAGAGCGTTCAATGAATTATTTAATTAATAAGGCTGTTGAATTTTATTTAAACAAAAGTGAGAGTGCGAAAGCATGAAATCAATAGACAACAAAAAAGCCCCTGAGTCTTGGCGGAATCGGAGCTTGATTGAAGTCATAACAGTGAGATATGAACAAGATGAATATACCATTTACGATTGAATCTGACAAGATTCTAGACCTTGAAGACCTACTACCTAGGATTCCAAGTGATTTTATTTTAAAAAGCATAAATAAAAAGGAGCTGGAAGATGCTGAAGTTGATCTAGTTTCTAAGATTAATAATGCAGTCGATAACGCAATAACCCCTCTACCATTAGGTATTAGTGCAATTGGAGAGCTTCTCGCGCATAGTTCAGACCAAGTTGATTCAGACACTATTCAAAATATTGGGTGGTTGATAGAGGCTCTTGGGCGCCAAATGTTTGCTTTATCTAATCTTCAAGAAGTTAGCAAAAGTATTTTAACTTCTAACAAAGGGTTAAAGGGTGACAATGGAGGGTTGATGTCATGAATGCACTTGTAAACACTAGTATTCAGTCTATGACCAGTTTAGAAATCTCTGAACTTGTAGAAAAGCGTCATGACAATGTAAAACGTACTATCGAAAGCCTTGTAAATACTGGAGTAATTGTCCAACCTCAAATTGAGGATGAACAATCTAAAGATGCTATGGGCAGAACTCGTACAACCCAAGTTTATATATTCACAGGTGAGCAAGGAAAACGAGACAGCATTATTGTAGTCGCTCAACTTTGTCCTGAATTCACAGCTCGTTTAGTTGATCGTTGGCAGGAGTTGGAAAGTCAAGTATCAAAGAAACTGGTTGCTTTACCAGAGAATTACTTGGATGCACTAAAGGCATTAGTTCAAAGTGAAGAACAAAAGGAACTAATTGCTAAAGAACGTGACTTTGCCATTGAAACCAAAGCCCACATCAGTGACAAGAAAACTGCAACAGCTATGGCGACTGCTTCAGTTAAGTCTAAAGAAGCAGAAAAGTTAAAAGAACAGTTGGGTGAATCCAAAAACTATGCTTCGGTTAAAGCTGTTGAAAGCAAGGTTGGTGGTAAATATAACTGGCGTGAATTAAAAAAATGGTGTGTCGCTAATGGCAAGAAGATTAAAGACATTGCAGACGCTAATTACGGAACAGTAAAGATTTATCATAAAGATGCATGGAATGCGGTTTATGGAATAAAGCTAACGGATTTATTTAGCTCTTAACGATAACTAGCATTTCCCTCTAAAACAAAATATCCTCGTAGTAAATAACGGGGATTTTTTATGAAAAAAATATTAATCGGAACATTTTTAACTTTTTCTTTAACTAGTACTTTTGCTAATGAGCCTTTAAAAGAAGTTTCAGAGGTTGTTGAATTTCCAAACATGGCTCAAAAACAAATCTATGATGCATCAAAAATTTGGATGGCTAAGGTATTTAAATCCTCAAATGCAGTTATTCAATATGAAGATACTGGTACTGGAACAATTATTGGCAAGGGTAATATGCAATACCCATGTTCAGGAACATGGAACTGCTTGGCGCATAAAGATTATTTAGTACTTTTCACGGTAAAAGTAGATACTAAAGATAATAAGGCAAGAGTTACATTTAATGATTTGTTACTGAAAACACAAACAACAATAAATGCAGGAATTGTATCTAAAGGTTTTGAGGTTGGTATTTATGTACCTAAAGATAAGGAATTGGTAGAGGCTGGTCTTAAACAGGTAATAGCTACATATAAGCAAGACCTACAAAATCAAAAGAATGATAATTGGTAGAATTATGAAAAATATTATTTTAATGAGCTTAATGTTTGTATTGGTAGGATGCTCAAAAAATCAGAATCCTGTTGATCAGGCTTCTGGGAAAAAATATTGTGAGTCTCTTGATTCACTCTCAACGTCCGCAATGACAGCTAGACAAAAGGGTGTTGCATTAATTGAAGTTCTAAAGATGGCAGATACTGTTGAGGGAGCAGAGGATCAAAAGAAATATGTACAGATTATTATAAAGCAGGCATTTGCAGAAACGAGATACTCATCACCTGAATATCAAGCAAAAGCTATAACAGATTTTAGAAACAAAATTTATTTAGACTGTATCAATAAATACGTCTAGAACCCAATAAATCATCAACCTCGCACTTGCGAGGTTTTTTTACACTCGGAGAAAGCTATGTCGGTGAAACTTGGTACATTAACACTAGATTTAGTCACGAAGATTGGAAATTTTGTTGGTCCGATTAATGAGGCTGAAAGCAAACTAACCAAAAGCTTCTCTAAAATGCGTGACTCTGTAAATAATTATGGGCTTATTGCTGTTTCATCAGGGGCAGCGGCAGGGGCCGCAATTATTGCTATGGCAGATAACATGGCAAAACATAATGCCGAACTTGAGCGTTTTGCTTATCTAGCACAAACATCTGTAGCTGAATTTCAGAAAATGTCTGTTGGCGCAAAAATGATGGGTATTGAGGCAGATAAGTTAAGCGACATTATGAAAGATTGGAATGAGCGTTTTGGCGATTTCTTGACTGCTGGTTCAGGACCACTTGTTGATTTTATGGAGCAAGTTGCAGTTAAGACAGAGAAAGGTGCTAATGGAGCAATGAAACTTGCAAAAGAGTTATCAAAGCTTTCAGGACCTGAATCTATGGGATTATTTGTCAAGAAAATGGAAGATGCAAATCTATCACAAGATCAAATGTCCTTTTTGATGGAAAGTATGGCATCTGACTCAACACTTCTATTACCACTCCTTAAGAACAATGCAGAAGGAATGCGCTTGTGGGGTGAGGCTGCTGAACGTGCTGGCATTATAATGGATGAAAAGACGCTTAAAGCCTCCAGAGAGCTACAAGTTCAAACCCAAATGTTAGATATGCAATATGAAGGGCTTAAGAAACAATTATTAAGTGCTGTTATTCCTGCATTAGTTGATGTATCGGAGGCTTTATCTAGTGGCAATAAAGAAGCACATGGAATGGCCGATGCGGGAGAGATTCTAGCTAATTCTTTACGTGGGGTGGCTGCAGTAGGAATTGGTGTTTATGCAACTTTGAACTTAATTGCTAATGCCATGGCAGGAATATCAAAAAGTGCTTTAGATTCTTATCAGCTTACACAGAAAGCTGCTGAAAGCGGATCGTGGTATGACAAATTGCCTGGAATAAAATTACTAAAAGGGGGGCTAACCTTTGGGGTCACAGCAAGTGCTGAAAACTCTGGTATTGGTATGGCGCTTGCAGACAATGCGAAGGTTTTAGAAGAATCGGCAAATCGTATAAACGGGCTGGTTGATACAACTGTATCAAACGCCACTTCTAAACTCGGCTCGCTAATGGAACAGGCTAATAAAACAAATACGGCTGCAACCAAAGGTGCCCAGGATTGGCTTGATAAACAAAATAAGGTATCTGATGCAACTAAAGCAGCGACTAAAGCACAGAGCGAATTAAATCAAAAACTAGCAGAACAAGCTAGAATTCGAGAAGCATTAATTTATGAGTTTTCTGACAAACCAAACCAGATGCGTTTAGAGTTAGAAAAGAAATTAAGTGAAATCTCTAAAGCTGGGTTTGATGCAAAAGACACATCTGACTTCACAACCATGGCGAAGGAGCGCTTTAATGCAGAAAGGGCGCTATATTTGGCTGAACAGGAATTCGAAATTAATCAGCACAAATATAGCGAACAAAAGAAACTTGAAGAGGAATTTAAGTTAAATAACCTTAGACTTAATGCAAATACTCAAATGTTAGATAAGCAGTATCAAGCAAATTTAAAAGGTTTAAAGGATAAATATATTCAGGAGAAGGCATGGCTAGACCTCGAAAAACGCCAACGCATAAGTGATGCTTCAGAAGCATTTCGTACTGATATGGATAACATCGAAGCTCGTTATGCATTTCAGCGAGAGCAGATTCTTCTTAATAAAAGTATTGAAGATGATGAGCGTAAGGCTCTTCTAAATGCTTCTGTTTATTCGCAAAACAAAGATGAGTCACAGATCAGAGATAATGCGATAAGTAATTATCGTGATGTAATGGGGTTTGATGAGTCACCACTTGTCAGGCAATTTGAAGCTCTACAAAAAATGCGTGATCTGGATTTACTTAGCGAGGAAGCTTATCAGAAATCTAAGCTTGATTTGACCTTAAAATATGGAGCTTCTTATGTGCAGTCTATGCTTGGTGGTTTCGCCTCTTTAGTAGATGAAAATTCAAAAACCTATGCGGTTTTGTTTGCAGCACAGAAAGCATTTGCAGTAGCACAGGCAATGCTAAACATTCCTCAAGCATATTCAAAAGCATACGATGCTGTAGTGGGAACCCCGTTTATTGGACCATATATCGCTCCAGCAATTGGTGCAGCCGCTGCAGCTCTTCAAGTTGCACAAGCCGCTCAGATTAAGGGAGTGCAAATGCAAGGCTTCGCAAACGGTGGTTACACAGGCGCTGGCGGTAAATATGATCCAGCAGGCATCGTCCACAAAGGAGAGGTAGTTTTCTCCCAAGCAGATGTAGCACGTTTGGGCGGTGTAGGTAATGTTGAAGCTATGCGAACTGGTAAAGGCTTTGCGGATGGTGGGGTTGTAGATACTAAAGTTTTGGATATGTCAGGAAATCAGGCTTTGAGCAACTATCTATCTGATCGTCAGGCAGCGAACGAACGCAGTTCTAGCCAAACTGTTGTGGACAACAATACTAAAGTTTTAATTTTCGATGATAGACAAGCTATGGAACAAGAGATGCTAGGCGCAGCGGGTGAGAAAGCATTCTTGTATCACTGGAAGAGAAATCAAAGCAAATTAAGAAATTAGTTTAAGTATTGAATAAACCGACCTTAATGGGTCGGTTTTTTTATGTGAGCAATTTATGAAAGTGACTATAAATGAGCGTGATTATATCTTGCTCACAAAATGCCCATTGCTTGAAACAACTGAACGTTATGAGTTTAAGACTGACGTTCATCAAAGTTTTGACGCAACGGGAGAGGAAAGGATTCCTTTGCTAGATGCTGCAAGACAATCCTTTAACTGGTCAATAATCGCATTCAGAAATGAAGTGCCTGAAATGTTCAATGATTTGTATTCTTGGATGCGGAAAGAATATTTAGTGCCTCAGCCTTTAGAGTCTCAATTGGTTGGAAATCTTAGCGATGATTTTATTGAAGCTGATACAAGCAAACTTGGAATTAATGTTGGTACCTTGATCCTTGTACAGGCTGTTGGGGTATTAACAGTCTTTGAAGTCACTGAAATTGGGCGCTATGAGGTGGTTGAAGATGTGCCTGTATATATCGATGGTTATCGACTAAATGAGGCTGTAACAGCTTCTGATGCGAAGATAATCCCATTACGAAAAGTCATTATTTCTGGAAATCTCACGACTCAAGCAAATGGCTTAATGTTCAAGCCGACACTTAATTTAAGAGTGTTAGATAGTGTCGAATATCCAATTGCAGCAGATCCTCAGCAGTATAAAGGTGATGACATTTACTTCACTCCATTGCTACTTGATGGTGACTTTCTTGATCTGAATTTTGAACAACATCAGTCGATAGCGGATGGTGAAATAGGGCAATTTTGGCAGTTCACGCACTGGCTGAATCCGCTGATCAACAAGAACTTTCGTGTAATCATGAAGTCAAGACAAGACTATATTGATTATAAAAAGTGGTTTTATCGTAGACGTGGGCGATTAAATCAATTTTGGATGCCAAGCTATCAAAATAATTTCAATGTTGTCAGTGCAATTGGTGAAAGCTTAGTCGTAAAAAATGAAGGCTATTTATTTAGCAAAAAAAACATAGCAATCAAATCAAATGGTATTTGGACAGCTCATTCAGTTATTTCAGCAAACGTAAGCGATCAGAACATTGTGATGAGCCTAATACCAAACCCGCCAATCAATATCGAACGAGTTTCTTATCTTGGTCTGTATCGCTTGAATAGTGATGCAGTAGAGTTTTATTTCAAAGGTGCGGACATTGTAGAAGCAACAGTCCCAATTGTTGAGTTATCGCCATGATGAATTTATTTAAGTCTAAAAAAGACCTGTTTGAGTTCAAGTATGGAGACATTACTTGGCTTTTTACCAGTGCATCAAAGCCTGTCACTCATAAAGATAAAACGTATTTACCATTTGTTGTAAGTCGCGGGAATATTGAAGTTGAAGATATAGACAAGTGTGAAACCGACGTCGTATTTCCATATCCGCAAGTGATAGCGAATGAAAATGGCGATGATATTCAAAAGTTATTCTCAAACAAAATCTACTTCGGTGGCGTAACAGTCACAATATTTGAGCTTTATAATGATGAAAGCTTAGTAATTTATAAGGGGCGAGTCACACAGCCAAAATTCGATGACGATGCAAATACAATGACATTAGTCTGCTCAACATCTGAGACTTATCAAAACCGCAATATTCTTACTCGTAAGTTTCAAAAGTCATGTGCTAATAAAATTTATGATCGTTTTTGTGGTTTAAATTTTGATGACTGGGCTGTTGAAGTTACTTTGACATCAGTTAATGCTTTAAGCATTTCGTTCACGGTTAATCCGACTCCAGTACTTGATGAAAATGGAGATCCTGTTTTAGATGAAAATGGCGATCCAGTCACAGAAGTTAAAACGTATGAAAGCGGATATTTTAATCGAGGATTGATTTTTAAGAATGGTGTGTATACATCAATTCTAAGTTCAACTTCAATTAGTGCTTCGCTCTATAGACAGCACTTTGGTTTACAAGTAGGTGATGTTGTAAAAATTGCTCCAGCGTGCGACCAAACAAGACAGGTCTGTCACGACAAGTTTGATAACCATCTTCGGTTTATGGGTTTTCCGAATGTTCCTGCTGTAAATCCTACGAATGATCAGATTATAAAGTGAGTATTGTATGTTAGCGCTTATTATCATTGTTATTTGCTTTATTCCATCTTTATGTTCTGCTAGTAATGTGGATGTGCCAAAAGGAATTGAAGCTGAAAAAGCAATAGCATGGCTTCCTATTGTGGCTATAATTATTGGTCTTTTTAGCGCTGTATATTCGTATTCCACAATGCGTAAGATGCAGAAGAAAAACCGCCCTGAACCATCTCAGTTAGATGGGTCACTTGCTGATGAGGGTGTTTCATTTTCAGATATTGCGGGAACACCAGATTTGCATGGAAATATTGTTTGGAAAGGAAATGAAAGTGCAGAAGCGATAGAAGCAAAAGGTGGGAAAAAATGAAAATCTATATGCATCATATTCGTCAAGCAAAAATGTGTGCAAAGGGGACTCGTGCTTTTTTTGATAAACAAGGATGGGATTTCCAAGAATTTCTTAAAAATGGCTTAGATGCTGAATTATTTCTTAAAACTGGTGACGCTATGGCGCTACAAGTAGTCGAGGTTGCAAAAAATGGGCGGAAGTAGCAAGCAAGTTGTCGGTTACAAATATTTTACTGGTCTAATGGTTGTAATTGGGAATACGATTGAGCAAGTGATCAATGTTAATCCAGATAATCGAGGGTGGATTTTTACAGACCCAGCAGATATAAAGCTTTTAAAAAATGGCGATGTAACGATGAATGTCGATAAGCCAAACTTATTTGGAGGAGATAAACAAGAGGGCGGATGGGTTGGTAAGATGGATATTTATACTGGAAAATCACCAAATCCGCAGCAAAATCAGTATTTAGCAAAACACGATAGCGAACTAGTTTCTGCTTTTCCAAATTTATCATATTTAGTATATCGAGACGTAACTAATGATAAAGGATTTCATATCGTTTCAATGTCAGGAATGATGAAAGAAGTTCTTTATCGTGTAAAGCGCACAAGAATTAAAAATGATGGTTCTGAGCAGTGGTATGCATTCAGAGACGATGGCGCTGTTGTATGTGAAATTGGAGCATACGAAGATAAAACAGAAAGAGATGGCCCTGATCTGTTTCCACTTCAAACTTTTATCAATGCATTTGGTTACATCAACACACGAGTAATATCGCAAATGGGTGATGGAAATGGCTCTTATGTTGATCTTCCCGCTACCCCGTTTTCTGATTTAACTTTTGATAACACAGGATTGACTAATGAAAGCGTACTTAAAGTGGAAACATTTGTTGAATTTACTAATTTCGGATTTATCACGTTAATTCAAGAGGTTGAATCTTATGGAGAAAATTTAGATTTTAAAGAAAAATTTATAGGTAACTATAAGGTATTAAGTAAGGAAGTAACCAAGATTCCTTATGAACCAGACATAAATTATGGTAAAACTGAAAAGTTCAAAATAACAAGAAGAATGGTAGTTTATGCTGGAGCTAGAATTGAAACCACAGCAAAAGCAATAGGGGCTGTTACAAGCGACAATCTAGAAGCTGGTTACAAAACCCTTAGATGCTATCTTGGCACAACAGTCACTAATTCGATCGGCAAAGTACCAGGATATATAACAGACCTTTTAGACATTAATCCAATTCATAAAATACGTGAAATCTTGACTGATGACACTGCAATGAATAAGCCAGAATCAGATGTTAATGATGAAAATTTTAAGTTTGCAGCAAGCCGAATTTGGGATGAAGGTCTTGGGGTAAGTTGGGCAATTCAAGAGAAGTCATGCAAAGAAGCGATAGACGAGTTGCTTTATCACATTGAAGCTGGAATACGAGTTAATCGTCAAACAGGTCAATATGAGATTGTTTTATTTCGAGATGATTTAATCGAACGTGATTATGCAATGCATTTTAATGAAAGCAACATTAAAAACTTTAGTCGAGAAGTTGCGAATCAAGATGATTTAATTAATGTTCTCAACGTCAAATATTATGATAGAGATAATATTAAAGAATCATCATTCAATGTGTACGAAAATGGAAATTTAATGAGCAACGGTAATCAAGAAATTACTCAAGCTGTAAATTTTCCGTATTTCATGAATAGACGAAATGCTGAATTAGTCGCAAATTGGAAGCTTAAACAGTTATCTACACCAGCTTGGAAAGGTAGTTTTACAACAGGCAAGTATGAAGCACGTGAGCTGAATAAATACGATGTAATCAAACTGTCTTGGATTAATGCTGGATTTGTTGAAATGCCAGTTCGTATCATGAAAATCGGTATTGGTGATGGTCGTGATAATACGGTATCAATTGATTGGGTTGAAGTTATTCCTTATTCAGCATTAGATTATCAGCCAATCAATGTTGATTCGCCAACATCTGTTGTTTTTCCTGCTCAGCTAAATACAAGTAAAGTATTTGAAATGCCGTATTTTGAAGCTGTTCAAAACTTCGGGCAGAGGCAAGTTGATGAAGAATTAGCAAATAATCCTGATCTTGGCTATTTAATGATTGCGAGTAAAAAGCCGCAAAATAACTCATTGAATGCGTTGTTGTATGCAGCTTCTAGTGCAAATTATGCTCAAAAAAATATAATTAACTACTGCCCAACTCTAACTTTAGATCAAAACATTGACTATCTTGACACTTCATTTGCTGTAAAAAATGTTGATTCAATTAGCAATGCAGAAATTGGCAGTTGTTTAATTGTTGATGATGAAATTATGGTTTATCAATCATTTAATGCTACAACAAAAGTCATTACTGTTAAACGTGGCGCATTAGATACGATTCCAGCGAAGCATAATTTAAATGCAAATGCTTTCTTTTATGACAAGTATCCGTCTTATGACACAACACAGTATGTTTATGGTGAATTTGTTAGTGCCAAGTCATTGACTACAACACCGAGCAGCGCATTAACTATAGATGATGTACCACCATTATCACTTGAAATTAATGCCCGTGCGATACGCCCGTATCCGCCTGCAAACATCAAGATTAACAATAGTTATTATCTTGCTGAATCTCCGATTGCGAATGATTTGGTTGTTTCATGGGTGCATAGAAATCGTTTGCAACAAACTGGTGGCTCAATTTTGGGTTGGACAGATGCAACCGTAACGAAAGAAACGGGGGTTACTTATTCAATTCAGCTTTTAGAGAGTGGCGTTATTTTATTAAGTCAAACAGGAATTACTGCAAATACTTACACGATCAGCAAGTCAGTTTTATTGCCGAACAAAACTCATAAATTGAAGATTTGGGCTGTGCGTGATGGATATGATTCATTTCAAATTTTTGAGCATGACATATTCATTAAAGCACCAGTTATTACACTTTCAGCAACAGCTTACAAAGATAAAGTCACTGGTTCTACAGTTCCAGCGGCAACAGTTACAGCAGTTGTAGATGAGACATTATCAGCAAATATGCGATTTGATGGAACGAGTATTAGCGGTAAAGCACCAGCAGGCGCAATAATCACAATCGAGGTAATCGAATAATGGCAATATATACAGGTACAGCAGATGCAAGCGGTAATTTTGATATTAGCTTCGGTGGCAATAACTATACAGCAGCGCAAAAAGTCACTGTAACATCTACAAAAGACGGCGGTTCAAAAACGGTTGAGCTATATGCGCCAAGCGGCGTAACGGGTGGAGGTATTATCACTTGGACAGGAACAACGGTTAATTTTCCTCGAAACATAGGTGTAGTGACAATCGGTAGCGATGTAAACAATGCAATCGCTCCTTATGCTTTCTATGTTTATTCAGATTCAAATCCATCTTTTGGTTATCATGCAACTGGGCTTGTGATTAGCGCAGCAAAAACTATCGGTACTGCTGCCTTTTATCAATGGTCAAACTGTAGAACACTTTCATTACCAAGCGGTCTTAAAAGTATAGGTAGTTTAGCTTTTGCATATTTTTATGAATTAAATACTCAGCTTACCATTCCAGATGGTGTGACAACAATTGGTGCTGCCGCATTCTCTAGTGCCAATAAGTGCCCGAAAGTTGTGCTACCGTCAACTTTAACGAGCATCGGAGATCAGGCGTTTTTGGGGTTAGGTGCATGCACTGAAATATCAATAACAGCAAGCACACCCCCAACAATTGATGCAAATACATTCTTGTCTTTAAATGCTTCATGCGTAATTAAAGTTCCATCTGCATCTTTAACAGCATATCAAACAGCAACATACTGGTCTGATCATGCTAGTAAAATGGTTGGTGTATAAAAAACTTAAATTTTATAAACAATTATGACCGCCTTTTTGGCGGTTTTTTATTATCTGGAGAAAAGTGAATGCATGATCAAGCAGCAAGCAGTGTCGCTGAAGTAGCAGCTTCAGTGGCTACAAAAGCAACATATGCAGGAAGTACAGCAACAGTTTTTGGGGCATTGGCAAGTATAGATTGGGTGGCAGTTACAGGTTTATTAATTGCAATTTTGGGTTTTGCATTGAATGCATATTTTCAGATCAGAAAGAACAAGAGAGAAGAACTTGAGTCAATGATTCGGATTCAGCGTGAGCAAGATAAGCATGAAATTGAAATGCAAAAATTAAAGGGTGGTGAACAATGAGTAAATCAATAAGTAAAACGGGAATCGATCTGATCTCTAGTTTTGAGGGTATTCGATTAAATGCTTATGACGATGGGGTGGGTGTTTGGACCATTGGCATTGGCACCACAATTTACCCGAATGGCGTGAAAGTAAAGAAAGGCGATAAGTGTACTTTAGAACAAGCCAAGTCTTATTTTGCTCACGATTTAAAGCGATTTGAGGCTTCAGTGAATAATCTGGTGAAGGCGCCACTTTCTCAAAACCAGTTTGATGCTCTTGTTAGTCTGACTTATAACATTGGTTCAGGCAATTTTGCATCGTCAACTCTTTTGAAGAAACTGAATGCCAAAGACTATCAAGGTGCCGCAGATCAGTTTCCGCGATGGAATAAAGCCAAGGGCAAGGTTTTGAATGGCTTAACGCGAAGACGTGCTGCTGAACGAGCGCTATTTCTAAAGAAGTAACTGTGACTTGCAAGCGCTCACTTTCATCTAAGATCGTGAGCGTCATTAGTTATTTACTGTCTTGCATCTCTTTAATAGCCTTTAATATTTGCTGTAATGCTTCATCATTTGTTTTTAGATTATTACTTTGTTTAAAGCTTTCAATAATCTTAAACTCATCTTCTGAAAGCCAAAACGACTTTCGTCTCAATCCCATTTCAGCTTTTCGTTGCGTTTCTGCTGCTTTGCGTTCTGCTGCTGTACTTGCCATTTTGAAATCTCACTGATATATTAATCAGACTTAGCTTGCTAAGTAATGTTTACTGCCGAATAGGCAGCTTAAAAAACCCCACTCTAGTCAGTGGGGTTTTTCTATCAATTCATTTTTTCGCCATACTGTTCTAAGTAATACATATTGTTTTCAATGATTTTATCTTCTGATTCTAAGATGTGCAGAAACTCAGCAGCAGTAAATTCAGATTCAATGTAAAGCTGAAATTCCTTATCTTCCTCAGACCAAATCATGTCTTGAGGCCATTCTGCACGAGCTTCATTTTCATCGCCAGACAAACAAAGAAGAACAACACCTGAGTCGCCACATTTAACAGCCACATTCGCAGAGTAGCCGTATTCAAATTGCCAAAATTGGATTGCTTCGATTTCAGTAGTAAAGCCATCGTATGCATTAATGTTTAAAGTTTTCATAATTTTATCTCACTAAGTAATGTTTAAGTTATCAAGACTTTCGATCTAGCCATCTCGTCTTGATGAGTTCATTATTGCATTGTGAGTTCTCACAGTCAAGCATTATTTATAATTATTTTTATTCTGCCGATGAACGGTAATTATCTGTTTGGGGGTGGGGTTATTTCTAGCTATAACTAGCTATAACTAGCTAAGTTAGCTCTTTCTTTATGTAGAAGTGGTGCATTTTTATTCTTGTTCAGTGCTAAGATAATTTTTATAATGTACCCAGTTTAAATAGATGTAAATAATGTTGGTTTTTAATGACTTGTACATCAGTGTGTACATAAAAATATATTAGAATAGAATTATTTTTATTAAATTGTTGAAATATATAAATTAAATTTAAAATTTAGTCATTCAACACATGGAAGATTAAACAAAGCTAAGCTAAAGAGAAGGGTGTTTAAGTAACGCCCTTCTTTGTCGGCCTTTTTCTAGTTCGATTGTATTGTTTGTTAATATCGTTCATTCATTGTGTGTTTCACATGATTTTTAACCATATAAATATGCACTGTATCGTTAATTTAGAAAAATCTGTATCTACCATTGATAGACCAAAAGTCCAAAATGGCTGAAAAATGTTTAGAGTCTCATGTCATGAAGATGTATCAAGTTGATGCTTTTACCCAAGTCTTATTTAAAGGCAATCCAGCGGCAGTCATTGTCTTAGATGAATGGTTGGATGAAAACTTAATGCAAAATATCGCATTAGAGAATAATCTTTCTGAAACGGCTTTTGTTAAAAAGATTGATGAGACAAATTATGAAATTCGTTGGTTTTCGCCAAAGGACGAGGTGGCTTTTTGTGGACATGCGACACTGGCAAGTGCATTCGTATTATTTAAAGATTTTACAAGAATAAAAACCATTCAATTTCATGTGCGTGAGTTGGGAGTCTTTATCGTTAGCCAAGCAGCAGACGGCAAGATTAAAATGAATTTCCCTATTCGAAAAGCTAAACTTGTATCTGAATATCCTCAAGAACTTCGAGATGGTTTAACCAAGCCATTTAAAGCGGTTTATCTGAATGGTCAGGCGTATATTGTTGAATATGAAACAGTCGCTGATGTATTAAACGAGCAGCCCGACTTTGAAAAATTAAAACAATTAGGCGCATTACGTACAGCAATTACTGCGTCTCAACCTGATGTTGCTATTACAGCGAGAGGCGAAGGTCAGTTTGATTGTGTATCTCGCTATTTCGCCCCTGCGATTGGGATTAATGAAGATCCTGTTACGGGTTCGATTCATACTGCAATTGCGCCCTTATGGGCTGAAAAACTTGATCAAACTCAGCTTATCGCATATCAGGCATCAGTTCGAGGTGGGATTTTAGAGTGTGTGATTGAGTCTGAGGATCGTATTGAAATTTCAGGTTATGCAAAACTGTATATCCAGGCTGAACTGACGATCTAAATTTTAACTAAACCGCTATAAAAACATAGAAAAAAGCTGTTTAAATACACAGCTTTTTTCAAAACATAACTATTAAAAATTTAAACCATTATCTAGTATAGCTTGTTGTTTTTATTTAAATCACCAAAAAAACTCGGATAATCTATGTTAATGCGGTTTAAGCAGCTTACTCTCTCACTTTGTTTGATCGGGTTGAGTGCAACGTCTTGGTCTCAGACAGTACTCGTAAAAAGTCAAAAAAATATTGAAGAATACAAATTAGATAATGGTTTCAGAGTTATTCTTGCGCCAAATGATAAAGAAAATAAAGTCTATGTAAATACCGTGTATTTAACAGGCTCTCTTAACGATCCTAAAGGGAAAAGTGGTCTTGCTCATTTGCTTGAACATTTGGCATTTAAAGGCACACAAAATGTAAAAGGTGAGGAGTTTCAGCGTCGTTTGGATCAATTCACTTTAATGACCAATGCCAGTACCGATTATTATTCGACTAAATATTTAAATATTGTTCGTCCTGAAAAAAATGCACTGAATGAAATTCTATACCTCGAGTCTGAGCGTATGGATAAATTAGTGCTACAAGAAAAATTTGTTCCATCTGAAATCGAAATCGTAAAACGTGAACGTGAAATTCGTATGGATCAACCGTTTGCAGTATTGATGGATCAGATGTGGAAAGCGGCTTATGGCAATCAATATTTAGGTCGATTGCCGATTGGTGATTTGCCTGAATTAAAATCTATAAAAACGAATGAACTAAATCAGTTTTATAGAACATGGTATGCACCAAATAATGCTGTAATGGTCATTTCTGGAAAATTTGATAAATCAGAAGTATTAAATAAAATTGATCAATATTTTAGTCCGATTCCTGCACGTACTGTGCCTGTACCTGTTCAAGTTCCGGTCTTAGATTCTAGTAAGATTGAGCAGCGAAAATTCACGGTTCAAAAGGGTAGTGATCTTGCTAAATTCCACATTTATATGAATGGAAAAAATACGCAACTACAACCAGCATTAGCACTTGCACCAGCACTTTATACCATGCAGCCTAGTGGTACGTTGTATAAGAGCATGGTAGAAACAGGAGTGAGTACAGCTGTTCAATCAACGACATGGTTGGACCAAGATTTTAATATGGTCTTTATGGGTGCGGTGTATGCGCCGAATCATGATGCAAAGAAAGTTGATGATGCGTTGATTGATGGTGTTGAGAATAGTCAATCATTTACCGACGCAGAATTACAACGTATCAAAACTATTACTCAAAATACCGCTGATACGATTGCAAATGATGCCGTTGCTTTGGGTTCTCGCCTTAGTGATTATGCAGTGTCTTCACACGGACAATGGGATCAATACTTCAAAGATTTACAAGCTATTCAAGATTTAAAATTAAATGATGCCAATCAAACATTAAAACAGTTTTTAGTATCATCGCATCGTATTTCGGGAGATATTCAGCCTACGCCTGAAGATCAAAAGAAAGCGATGACACTCAAGGCACAAGATAAACCTAAAACCTTAGACCAAAGTGCCGAAAAGCCTGAACCTTTGAAAGATGTTGCCATTTATCGACAAGAAGTCACTCAATTTGTCGCACAGTCTGCGCAGCAATTGCAAAAAAATGAGCAAAAAATTCAACGTAGTGAATTAAAGAATGGTATTCGCTATGCTTTATTCCCAACCACAACACGTGATGACAAAACCTATGCCACGATTAGCTTAGATTTTGGTACAGAAAAATCACTGTTTGGTAAAGGAGTGACCTTAGATTTAACCAGTTATTTGATGTTGCGTGGTTCTGAAAAACATACACTGCAAGAAATTACAGATAAAGCGATTGCAGCAAGTGGTGGAGCATCTATCACTTCAAATGGTAATGGTTTAACAATTGGGATTCAGGCAAAAAAAGATAAGTTTGAAGATTTTTTAAACTTTATTGTCGATGTGATGAAGCAACCTAAATTTGCACAATCGGAATTTGATTTAGCAAAAAATCAGAGTTTATCTGCATTAGATCGACCTTATACTGAACCTGCTGTAGTCGCATCTATGACTTTGGCAAGATTACTCGAAACCTATCAACCAGGTGATTTGCGTTATCACTTTGAACCAGAGTTTGCGAAGCAGCAGTTAAATGCGGCTACGCAAGCACAGGTGAAGCAATTCTATGATCAATTCTTTGTGACAGATCATGGTCAAATTGCTGTGACAGGTGATTTCGATCCGAAAAAAATGCAAAGCATGCTACAGAAAGCATTTGGACAGTGGAAAACGAAACAGCCGTACCAAAAAATTACTTCTCCTTATGTTGCTTTCAAAGCTGAAAAAGTCCATGCACTATCCGAGCAACGTGAGTTTGGTAGCTATCAAAGTATCCTGACGATTCCAGTAGGGGCTTATCATCAAGATGCTCCCGCACTCATTATCCTTAGCCATATTATGGGTAACTCGCAATTGTCTTCTCGCTTGGCGCAGGAATTACGTGAGAAAAATGCACTTGTTTATGGATTTGGAAGCAATCTTGATCTAGATTCCGACACAGATAGTGGATCAATTAGTATTACTGCGAATTATACAGCGGGTCGTTCTGATCAAGTTTCCCAATCTGTTCATAAAGTATTAACTGATTTGCTAAGCAAAGGTGTGACTGAACAAGAGGTTGAGGCAGCCAAAGCCGATATTATGAAGAAGCGTGTGACTTCATTAGAAGATGAACGAAATATTCATAGTATGCTTACGGGTCAATTAGAGCGAAATAAAACATTGTTGGATCGTGCTGAACGAGATCAAGCACTTGCAAAGTTGAGTAAGGCAGATGTTGATGCTGTAATTAAAAAATACATCAAATTGGATCAGTTTGTGGAAGTGATGGCTGATCAATATGGTAAAGCCCAAGACTTAAAATAACAGACCAAAAGAAAGCCACCATTAGGTGGCTTTCTTTTTACGTTTAGATTATTCGTGATCGTGTTTATGCGTATGAAAATCTTCATTTTTACGGAAGCGTAAGTAATTTTCAAACTGCTCACAATATTCGTCAAAGTTGTCTTCAAGCATCATTTGAAACTGTTGCAATAAATAAGACATCACCTGTTCTTTGGCATCACGCATTTCATTGCCATCTTTAAAATTATTTGCTGCAACCCACGTATTAAAGCGAGCTGTTGCAAATAACATGGCAGCGCTGACTTGTCCACGTAACTCTTCTGGTTTGGGTTGCTGTCCTTTTGGTGGGCGACAAAACTCATTGGCTTGTTTGATAAATTCATCTGCTCGCTCAAAAAATATCGCATTTAAAGCTTCTTCTTCTGTCACATCAGTGGCATTAATTTTTTGAGACATGATTTTTCCCAACAACAAATAAGACACGATATTATAGACAAAGCCTTGCGGAAACTAAACCTTTGGCTTAATCTAAAATAGCCTAAGTAATTAGAATAATCACTATGCAAGATGCGATTGCAATTCAAAGCCTTAAAACGGATATCGCTTTACTACGTCAACATATACATCCACCCCAATATTTAGAGCATGTCGAAGGTTTGCCGATTTATTATGGTTTAAAGGACGAGGTCGATGAATACTACCAACAATGGCAACCTTTGATTGAAAGGGCGCAGCAACTCTGTCAGCCTTTTATGGAGGATGATGTCGTTGATGCAATTCATTTACCGAGCCATCTAAATTTGCCACTGTTTTTCTTTCATGTAGATCGTATTCGAATTAATAAAACACGGGCTAAAGAATCTAAGACTTTTCGTGGCGTAGCGGCTTTGCTCGAAAAATGTGGAAAATTTGAGACCGATCAAATTTTTGCGATGCAGGAATGGTTGGGGAGTGATGATAGTGCGGCTTTGGTGGCACATCGTGAGTTTATTGATTTACGAACTTATGTCTTTCAACATGGACAAAGTGAATATACGCGTACCCGTTTTTATATGAATGGCGTGATTTTAAGTGTTGAGCCGCATTTTAAATTGGTAGATGCGCGAGATAAGCCACGTAAGCAGCGTAATGATAGTTATAGTGATCCGATTGCCGATAATGGGACATGGAAGATTTTTGGGAAATATCGATAGAATTTGATAATTTCTTATCCAGTCAAGCTTTTCATCCCCCTCTTTTCAAAGAGGGGTTAGGGGCGATTTACACTGATCAGTATGTGGGTTTGAGTAGAGATTGCTATTTCCAGAAAATATCTTGAGCCGATAAATGCTGTAACTTTTTATCTGCTTTCTTTGCGACATGAGGTTGTTGTGCTTTTACCCAACCGAGTGCAAATAAAAATTGTGGTTGTTCTGCTGCCTGTTGTTCAAAGACCTGTTCTGCCACAAAGAGATCATTATAAAAACCTAAATACTCCTGAATTGGCTCAAGTTTATTTAGAAATTGCTGAACCTCTTTTTCAGGATAAAGCCTAGAAATAAAATCGATGCAATAACGCAATTGCTTAATACGCTTACGAGTACGATGTTGTTTTTCAACTGTAAGTGTAGAAAACTGAGTCGCGTCCATTAAAATTTTATGAAAAAGCTTGCTCAAAATTTTAGCCACTTGTTTAGATAATTTTGATTTCGATTCATCACCACAATATATAAAACTAAATAATGATAAGAATAGTTGTGTTGTTTTAGCTCCGCTGAAAAGCTTGGCGATATTGGAATCTATTTCAGCATCAATAGGAAATTCAAAATCACAGCTTTGTTTTATAAGCGGAATCACAGAATCCTGAATTGCATCGTGATCACGTAATTGCCCCAAAGCCTTAAAAAGTTCTGCTAATTCATTTTCCCAAGTTGGATCAATCTGTGCTGACCAATTTGAAAAATGTTTTAAAGCAGAACGTAAGCGACGCAAACCGACACGTGCTTGATGAATATGATCGGCTTCAGCAACACCATCGGCAATTGCGGCAGCATTCGGCAATATGTGGTTTAAGGTATTTTCGACGATCAGTTTAAGCGACTGTTCCGCGCTAAGTTCAGATTTTAAATTGAGCTGTTTGGCTTTGGTCGCAGGAGAAACACGTTTGCCAACTGCGAGTAAATTACCTCGTTCCGCTTTACTACGCACATCAAGCCATAATTGATATTTATCTACCCATGTCTTGGTAAAATCAATTAAGTCCTGTGCTGTACCTTGTTTGAGTTCAAATTCGACTTCACAAATTTTGGCTTGATCGGTTGGAGTACGAATTTCACCATCATCTAAGCAAACTTCAATCTGTGAATCTTGAAACTCAAACACATGGAAACTTCGTTGTACGTCTGTTTGAAACTGTAATTCTAGCTTAGCAGGAGCATCACCTAAAATCTCACGTAGCACCGTTTGAACGGTTCGATTGTGCTGATAAAGTGATAGATCAAGTTCGGGTTCTTGTTCACATTTACCCAGATAAATATCTTCTTCAATGCGCTGTAGATAATTTTTACTGGCGGCTTTAAAGGTTTGTACCCAATGCTCACCTTCTTGGCGTAAACGGATAGCGACATAGTTTTTGGCAAGTAAGCGGTCAGCGGTATCATAATATTTGGCTTGGAGCTGAATTTTTTGTGCTTTTTGCTTATTCAATATTTGTAAAACACTTTTTTTCTTAGATTCAGGAAGTTGAAATTTAAGCTCTATTTCCATGATGTTATGACTCCTGAGCGCAAAGAATGATAAATATAAAATGAGTATAACGGGTTGACCTCAAGAATGATTGTAAAGTTGTTTTAAGTCTGGATACGATGACACCTAATGACTTTATTTTGTGCAAAAAATGAATTAACGTGTGAACAATCTTGCACGATTAGGATGATCAAGAAATGAATGCACCAGCCAAGATAAATAAGCCAGTGGAATTTTCATTACCGATTAAAAATTATAATGAATTCTATTATTTCTACCTGACAGAGCATCGGAGTATCACGAGCCGCCGTTTACACGTGATCGGTAGTTCAATTGGCTTATATTTCTTTAGTAAAGCAATCCGTCAGCGTAAAGCAAAATACTTCGCTTATGGCTTAGTCTCAGGCTATGCCTGCGCTTGGGTGGGGCATTTTTTATTTGAACACAATAAACCTGCTAGCTTTAAACAACCATTTTATAGCTTTATTTCGGATTGGAAGATGCTATCAGACGTTGCACGTGGGCGTTTGAGTTTGGTTGATCGTCAGTTTGATAAAATTGATTCTTAAAAAATATTTTTCTTTAATACGATAAACGACATCTACTGTCGCAAAGCTGCTTCTGCAGCTTTTTTATTACCAATCGTTCAAGTATTATAAGGAAAAAATAAGAGAAATCATAATAATGGAACAGCTCAATCCTTCCGATTTAAAAGCAATTTTACATTCTAAACGTGCCAATCTTTACTACCTTGAACATGCACGTGTCATGCAAAAAGATGATTGAGTTTTATATCTCAAAGAAGCCAAAAATGAAAACCCATATTGGAACATTCCAATCGCCAATACCACGGTCATTTTATTGGGTACAGGCACATCCATTACCCAAGCGGCAATGCGGATACTCGCCAGTGCAGGGGGCGGTTTTACAGGTGGCGGCGGAACGCCTTTATTTATGGGCAGCGAAATTGAATGGATGATGCCACAAAGTGAATATCGCCTCACGGAGTACATGCAGGGGTGGATGAGCTTTTGGTTTGATGAGGCGAAACGTTTAGAGGTCGCAAAGCAATTTCAGTTCGCGCGTATCGAATTTATCCGTAAAGTTTGGGCTAAAGATCGGGATTTACAAGCCGAAGGATTTTATCTGGATGACCGAGATATCACCCAGATGTTAACAGGATTTGAAAAGAAAATTCCGCATCAAAGCAAAGTTGGCGATTTGTTGCTTGCTGAAGCACAAATTATCAAGCAGCTTTATAAGATTGCGGCAACACGTTGCAAACTCAGTTTTGAACGCAATCCTGAGCAGGGGGATTTAGCCAATCACTTTTTGAATCATGGTAACTATCTCGCCTACGGTTTCACTGCTATGTAGGCAGCTTATAAAGTTTAAATTAAATAGATTTTTATTTCCTAGTCATATTTTATTAGTTAAAATGAAAAAATAAAAAGAGTTTATGCTTTATTATTTAATGCGTCATTCAATATTATTTTTTGGACTTATATTTGTGAAAAAATATCCTATTATTCTAAGTATTCTATTATTTAGTTTTATACAAAGCATATGGGCGAATATGAGTCCGCAAGCTCGAATTATCAATGGTAATACGACTACAGAAGCACAAATTCCTTGGCAAGTTGCACTCATAACTAGTCCCTTAGACCCTTATTAATCCTACATTTGCTCGGGAAGCTTAGTTGCAGATCGTTGGGTGGTGACAGCAGCACATTGTATTGAACCACTCGAAAAACAAAACAGTGATTATTATATTTTGATTGGCGCACAAAATTTACAAAATATTCAATTAGGACAAATTATTAAAGTTAAAAAGGGGCATATACATGAGAAATATAATAATCGTATTTATGATAACGATCTTGCACTATTAGAATTGGAAAGTGCTGTCGATTTTATAAAATGTGGTAAAAATTGCCAAACAATCGATATTATTAATCCAACTTTAGAAAAACAAAATGCATTGATTGCGAGTATGACGCACATTGCAGGGTGGGGCGTATTAGAGGATTGTGACAATAGTTAATCTCTAGTTTGTCAGCATTACGCAGGGCAAATGATGAGAAATCCTGCGCTGTATCCAACCACTTTAAGATATACCACGCTAAAATTAGCCAATTGTCTATCTTCATCATCATTATATAGCGCGCAACAAATCACTCAGAATATGCTTTGTGCAGAATCACCGATGCAAGACAGTCTTACAGATGCTTGTTATGGTGATAGCGGTGCAGGTTTAACGATAAACAATTTAGAAAAGCCATATCTGCTTGGGATTGCAAATTGGGGTGTCGGTTGTGCCAAGGTGGGTTATCCTGGTGTTTATACGCGAGTTACAAATTACTCTGATTGGATAAATAACTATCTGCATCCAAGTACTATTCCAGAACAAAAAACTAGCCCAACAAATCAATCAGGTGGTGGAAGTGTTGGTATTTTCATGATTTTATTATTCGTATATTAGCAATTACACGTGAGCGCTTTATTAAAAGTGCGTAATATTTTTGCTTTATACTTTAATACATGAAATTGATGAGTTTGAACTATGCGCGGTCTTTATCTGATTACCAATGATGATCCCCTCCAATTATTATTAGAAAAATTAGATGTGGCTTTGGCAACAGGGCATATTGCCATTTTGCAATACCGTCGAAAAAAAGTTGCAAAAGCCGATCAACAGCTAGAAGTGGAACAGATCAAAGCACTTTGTGAAAAATACCAAGTTCCATTTGTAATTAATGATGATTTAGCTTTGGCAGAACAATTTGGTTTAGGCGTACATCTTGGACAATCTGATGGCGAAATTATCGATGCGACTGCACGTCTACCAGAGGGTGTGATTATTGGGCGCACTTGCTTAAACTCCTTAGAACTGGCTGAAAAGGCAATTGCTGAAGGTGCAACTTATGTGGCCTTTGGCGCAGTCTATGCCACTTCAACTAAACCTGAAGCAGGTAATGTTGGAATTGCAGTCATTCAACAAGCAAAGCAGAAGTTTGAAGTACCAATATGTGCCATTGGTGGTTTAACCGTTGAAAATTCCCAAGTGGTCATCGAGGCAGGAGCAAGCCTTTGTGCGGTAATTAGTGATATATTAGGGCGATCAACAGCCGAAATTCCTGCTCGTGTAAATGCATGGGCAAAGTTATTTGCATAATTTTTTGCATCGTTTCGACATTTTATTCTTCGATTCTAGGTTGAGTCTTTTATGAGTTTATCTCCAAAGCAAGAACAGTTATTTAAACAAGCAAATAAACATATTCCAGGTGGTGTCAATTCACCTGTACGTGCATTTAACGGTGTGGGTGGTACGCCTGTCTTTATTGAAAAGGCAAAAGGTGCGTACTTGTGGGATGTTGATGGGAAGCGTTATGTGGATTATGTTGGTTCATGGGGACCAATGATTTTAGGTCATGCGCATCCCGATATTATCCAAGCGGTACAAACCGCAGCTGAAGATGGCCTAAGTTTTGGTGCACCAACGGTATATGAAACCACTTTGGCAGACACCATTTGCGAGATTATGCCTTCAATTGAATTGGTACGAATGACCAGTTCAGGAACTGAAGCGACTATGACCGCGATTCGTTTAGCGCGTGGTTATACTGGACGTGACAAAATCGTAAAATTTGAAGGCTGTTACCATGGCCATTCAGATTCGTTATTGGTGAAAGCAGGCTCAGGTTTACTCACTTTAGGTGAAGGTGAGCCAACTTCAAAAGGTGTACCTGCTGATTTTGCAAAACATACCTTAACGTTGCCATATAACAATATTGAAGCTTTAAAAGAATGCTTTAGTAAGTTTGGTCATGAAATTGCAGGGGTCATCATTGAGCCTGTGGCAGGCAATATGAACTTAGTGACGCCAATCGACGGCTTCTTACAAGCGATTCGTGATGTTTGCGATGAGTACAAATCGGTATTTATTATTGATGAAGTGATGACAGGTTTCCGTGTTGCTTTAGGTGGTGCACAATCGGTTTATAAGGTAAAACCTGATTTAACCACTTTAGGGAAAATTATTGGTGCAGGTTTACCTGTCGGTGCTTTCGGTGGTAAACGTGAAATCATGGAATGCATCGCACCTTTAGGCGGTGTTTATCAAGCAGGTACATTGTCAGGGAATCCATTGGCAATGCGTGCTGGTATCGCGATGTTCAAGCATCTCCGTGAACCTGAATTTTATGACAAGCTCGCTGCACAGCTCGCAAAATTACTTGCAGGGTTACAAGCTGCGGCAGATGAAGCAGGTATTCCATTTAAAACTCAGCAAGTCGGTGGTATGTTCGGTTTGTATTTCACCGATCAAGAGGACATTACCAGCTTTGATTCGATGTTAGCTTGTGATGTTGAAGCATTTAAGAAGTTCTTCCACGGAATGTTAAAGCGTGGTGTCTATCTTGCACCATCTGCATTTGAAGCAGGATTTATTTCTTCTACGCATTCAGATCAAGATATTGCAGAGACCATTCAAGCAGCAAAAGAAACTTTTGCAGAGATGAAAGGCTAAAATATAAAAAGCAAGCACACTACTGAGTGTGCTTGCTTTACAAAAATTACCAATCTCGTGTTGCTATAAGCTCTTCTATATCTGCATCAGTAAACCCATAAGCGCCAGCAATCACATCAAAACCATGCGCAATTGCTTCTCGTGCTGCCGTTTCGATTTCACTTTCTTTTTCCCAAAACTCTTCTTGCAACTCATTAAATTGCTCAGTTGTTGCATGAGTCAAAACATAGAGTTCTGCCAAAGTTTTGGGCTGGGTTAAGTTACTTTATTTTTTGTAATTTCGATATTGATATCAAATCAAATTTAAAAAACTTTATTTAAAACTATTGAGTTCGTGGTGGCATACACCATTTAGAGAAAACGATCAGTATTATTTGGGACTTAAATGTGAGTCATGCTAAAAAATAACTGAGTTAGCTAAAATTTGATTGTAATTTCTCTTCAAGCTTTTTATGATTGCCCGCTTGTTTTCATCCAGTCGTTGGAAGGCTACCTTGAGTGATTTTCTAAGTGAACATTTGATTCATCGTGATGAAGATTTTATGGTGATCCATAAACCTGCTGGGCTTCTGACAGTGCCAGGAAAAACACCCGATTTACAAGACTGTCTGATCAATCGTTTATTAAAATTAGAACCGAAAACTTTACTCATTCATCGTTTAGATCGAGATACCTCAGGCATTTTGGTGTTTGGTTTATCCAAATTTGGACAGAGCAATATTTCACGTCAATTCCAAGACCGGCAAACCTCAAAAATTTATCAAGCTTTGGTTGCTGGTCATTTAGAGGGTCAGGGCACAGTTGATATTCCTGTGATTTATGATCCAAGTCGTCCGCCATTACATATCGCTGATGCAGCACATCACAAACCTGCATTAACCGAATGGCAAGCCATTGAGCATTTCGAAATTCAAGGACAAGCAGTAACCCGAGTTAAATTGATTCCGATTACAGGCCGTTCACACCAACTTCGTGTGCATATGCAATATCTAGGTCATCCAATACTAGGAGATACCTTATATGCAACTCCTGAACAACAACAGCTTTATGATCGTTTGTGTTTACATGCGACAGAACTAAGCTTCACTCATCCTAAAACAGCTCAGCAGTTGACATTTAATAGTCCTGTACCGTTTTAGCCCAAAACTTTTTTATGAAACATGATGTGATGCGCGCTATTTGAACGCGCTTTGTGTCAAAATACATATCGTTGAAAACTACATAAAATGCATTAATTCTTCGTTGAATTAGGCACTACAATATGTAGGCTAACTTGAGATAAAGGTGGAAAAATTGCAGCAGTTTGCTATTGGTCAACGTTGGTTATCAGATACAGAAACTGAACTAGGTTTAGGCGTTCTTATTGATGTGGATGAACGTTCTATCAGCATTTTATTCCCCAAAAGTGATGAAACACGTGTGTATGCACGTAACAATGCACCTTTATCTCGTATCATTTTCAATGTAAACGATGAAGTGCAAGATCAAGAAGGCACAAAATGGATTGTTGAAGCAATCGAAGATCGTCATGGAGTGCTTCGCTACGACGTTGTTCGTACTTTAGAAAATGGCGAGCAAGAACGTAAGTCGTTGAATGAAACACGTATTGGTGCGCAAATTCAGCTTTCAAAACCTTTAGAGCGTTTGCTTGCTAGTCAAATTGATTACAAAGAATGGTATGACCTTCGGATCGAAGCGATGCTATTACAAGCGCAAATGCATACTAGTCCTTTACGTGGTTTCCTTGGCGCTCGTGTTGGATTGATTCCACATCAACTTTATATCGCTCACGAAGTCGGTAAGCGTTTTGCCCCACGTGTTTTGTTAGCAGATGAAGTGGGGCTAGGTAAAACCATTGAAGCTGGTTTAATCATCCATCAACAACTAAAAACGGGTCGCTCAGAACGTATTTTGATTTTGGTTCCTGATTCATTGCAGTATCAATGGATGATTGAAATGCGTCGTCGTTTCAATTTGCAATTTTCTCTTTTCGACTTAACACGTACTGCTTCAATCAAAGAACACGATCCAGATCTCAATCCATTTTTAACTGAGCAATGTATTATTGCCAGTGTTGATTTGATGGTTGACCATGATGATTTGCGTGAGCAAGCGGTTGAGGCTGGTTTTGATTTGCTCGTAGTCGATGAAGCACACCATTTAATGTGGAGTGAAGAAGAAGGCGGTAATGATCGTTATGATCTTGTCGAAGAGTTGGCTGAACAAACAGCGGGGGTCTTACTTCTCACTGCAACGCCTGAACAACTCGGTGTTGAAAGTCATTTTGCACGTTTACGTTTACTTGATCCGCAACGTTTTAGTCGCTTAGATCGTTTCCTTGACGAAGAAGAACAATATCAGCAAACAGCTAAAGTTGCTGAAGTCTTAATGTCAGATGAAGCACTGACTGAAGAACATCTTGCTGCTCTGGATGGCTTATTGGGTCATCGTATTGATGATCAGCCTGAACAACGTATGCGTGCGATTCACGAACTGTTGGATCGTCATGGTACAGGTCGTATCCTGTTCCGTAACACCCGTGAGGCGATTCAGGGCTTCCCAGGCCGTGACTGTCAACCTGCACCATTGCCTGCACCAGAAGACTGGTCTTTTGACGGCAAAATGCGAGAGCAAATGTGGCCTGAAGAGGGACAGCTTGATGGTGCATGGATGGAAACCGATCCGCGTGTGCCTTGGTTGATGGAAGTACTGCGTAAAGATCTCAAGCACAAAAAAGTATTGTTGATCGCACGTAGTGGACCTGTAGTTGAAGCTTTAGAAAATGCCCTACGTTTACATGCGGGCATTCGTACAGCAATGTTCCATGAGGGTATGAGCCTGCTTGAACGTGATCAGGCGGCGGCATACTTTGCCGAAGACAGTTATGGCGCTCAGATTCTTCTCTGTTCGGAAATTGGTTCAGAAGGACGTAACTTCCAGTTTGCCAGTGACTTGATCTTATTTGATTTACCTGCAAACCCTGACGTACTGGAACAACGTATTGGCCGTCTGGACCGTATTGGCCAGGAAAACCGTATCCAGATTCATGTGCCATATTTGATCGGTACAGCGCAAGAGCGTATGTTCCGTTGGTATAATGAAGCATTGAATATTTTCAGCAATATTTCTCCAACGGCGCAAACGCTGCAAGAGAACTTTATTGTTGAATTGAAAGACTGTTTATTGGCTGATCAAGGTCAGACGTTTGAGGATTTACTTGAAGAAGTGAATGTACAACGTCAAGCTTTGGAAGCTGAGCTACAAGCTGGCCGTGACCGTTTGCTTGAGTACAACTCTTGTCGCCCAGTCGTTGCACAGGGCATTGTACAAGCACTTGAAGACTATGATGACAACACGACTTTGCCAATGTTTGTGAAGCGTTTCATGTCATCGACCAATATTGACTTTGATGAGCAAAGCAATGGTACGGTGATCATCAAGCCAACCGACCAGATGCAGGTGCAGGGTTTAACTCTAGACGAAGAGGGCATGACCGCGACATTCTACCGTGATCAGGCTCAGATCCGTGAAGATGCACAATATTTGACCTTGGAACACCCATTTATTGAAAGTGTGATGGAAATGATCCGCACACAATCATTTGGTAGTACTAACGTTGCATTACTTAAATCGAATGCATTGAAACAAGGCTCGGTGTTACTGGAAGTGTGGTTTAAGGTGGATGTGATTGCACCAAAAGCCTTGAATCTGCCATCCAGCTTGCCAAAACAGTTGATTCGTGTGTTGCTCAGTGAAAATGGTCAGGACCTGTCTGCCAAAATTGACCCAGGCATTTTACGCCCATACCTGCATCATCTGGATGGTAATAGCTGCCGTCAAGTTGTGAAAGCACGCCGTGATGTAATTGAACAGCGTTACGCACAAGCTTTAGATATTGCCAAAATCTCTTTGCCTGAATTGATGCAACAAGCCAAAGAGCATTATGGCAGCAAATGGCAATATGAAATTGACCGTTTAACTTATCTTAAGCAATTTAACCCAAGTATTCGTCAAGATGAAATCGAACGTTTACAGAAGTTCCAAAAGGAAGGTTTAGGATTGCTGGATGGTCTTTCTGTGACACCAGAAGCAATTCAGGTGTTGGTGGTGGTCAAACCTTAAATCATCAGCATGCAATAAAAAACGAGGATCATTTGACCCTCGTTTTTTATTGCTGAAAAGAAATTACTTTTGTTCGATATTGGCTTCAAGGAACCATAGATATTGATCCAGATCTTCCAGAGCGGCATGGATAATATCTTCAGAAATTGGGTCCTGAATCTCATCAATCGTGTCACGCAAATGGTTTGCCACTACGGCATAACGATCGGCAAGTTCTTTTAAATGATCCTGTACCGCATGAATTTCCACAGGATACGGTTTTAAATGTGATGTTTGCGCTACGGTCTGGGTTGTGCCCAAGGCTGTACCACCGATTTGTACAGCACGTTCAGCTACATTGTCCAGATGGGTGATCAACGAAGTACGGAACATATCCAGCATTTCATGTACGGCAATAAAGTTGCTACCGCGCATATTCCAGTGCGCCTGCTTGGTGAGCAAGGATAAATCAATAAGATTTGCAAGTATTTGATTTAATATTTTGACTGTTGCTTCTTTAATGGAGTCATCTAAGTTATTACGTGTATAAACTTTTAAAGCCGCTGCTGAAGAATTCATAGTTACCTCATTCAATTATAATGTAATGAAAACATCGTGAATAAAAACCATTCTGTTCTAGCTTAAGCGCAGAATGCCTGAATGAATGTTTTAATTCGCAAGGCTTTTGTAATTTTCCTTATCATCATTTTTCTTTTTATTACTTTGCTAAATCAGTCGCAATGATAGATTGATCTATCGAATCTGAATAGCCCGAATATAGTTTAGATCAAACCAGCATCTTTGCATTCTAATTTAATGTAAGCGTAAAAAATCGGTGCAACGATTAAGCCACTCAAACCGAAAATCGATTCAAAGATTAGCATAGCCAAAAGTACTTCCCATGCACTTGCATTAATTTTTGTACCAATGATTTTTGCATTTACGAAATATTCAAGTTTATGAATGATGACTAAATATGCTAAAGCGATGGCTGCTACTGAGAGTGAAATGGTTAAGCCAGCCATGATAATCAAAGTATTGGAAATTAAGTTACCAATAATAGGTAAAAGACCAAAAATGAAGGTCAGAATAGTCAGTGTTTTAGCAAAAGGTAAATGGATATGGAATAAAGGCAAAACGATAAAAACAAAAATGATGAATAGTGCTGTATTGATTAAAGAGATTTTCACTTGAGCAAATACAACATTTTTAAATGAAATCGAAAGCTTCTGAATACGATGCAAAATAGCAGCTTTAAAGACAGGTTGTGGTGCATGCTGCTTAAAGTTCTGAATAGAAACCAAGATACCTACAATCAAACCGATCAGCATAGTCGCTAAGTTATGCAGAATATCGGTACCTGTATTTTTAACAATCGAAATATTATTCTTGATGAAGGACAAAATCTGATTCTTGATATCTGCAACACTATGAGGAAGATAACCAGGGACATATTGACTCATTTCAGCTTGGAATTTAATGAGAGTTTGATCAATCTTAAAGTTAAACGAGTTAAGACCTGTTCCTTTTAAATCATAGATCACAAAGCTAATTAAACTAGTAATAAAAAATCCAATCAAAAATGTGGTCAAAATTCCAAGAATAATACTGAAAAAGATACGCGCACGTTGTCCATCAATATGTTTTTCAACAATTGAGCTTAGACTGTTAATAATTTCGAAAATCAAGAAACCTGCAAAAAAACTAGGCAACAAATGCAGGGGAATGACCATCATTAAAAATAAAAACATCAGAATAAAACTGGCGATGATACTTTGACGGTCATTGAGAAGGGTCATGATCTGTATGCCTAAATTTGCTTGTAGTTATGATAAATGACAAAGATATATACCAAATGAAGATAGTCTATGCTGATGAAATTGCTTAATCAATTTCCATTTTATCGAAATGACGGGCACCTTCTAAAATCATACGAATCATTACCATGGTTTGCTCTGCAACGTCAGTTCGTTGTTCAGCAGGTAAATCAATCACTTTTGCACCCATATTGAATACCAATTGGGTAATAGCTTTAGCTGCAATGTCAGCATGACTGATTTTACTATTATTCATTTGTTCTAGGCGAATCAGGTCTTCTTGTAATTCTTGCTGAAAGAAATTTAGCTGACGGTCTACAGCGAGTTTATATGAGGTTGAGCCCGTATATCCTTCGCGTAATAATAAGCTGAGATAACCTTCATCGGCATCTAACTGTTGAATGAAAACTTCAACTGAACTTCGAATAATGCTTTGCTGCATAGATGCCTGTAAACGCGCTTCGCGAATGATTTTACGTAATACCAAACCTGCACGATCGATGAGAGCGATAGCCAGTTCATCAATATCTTTAAAATGTCGATAAAAACTATTTGGTGCAATGCCTGCTTCACGCGCTACTTCACGTAAGCTCAAAGATGCAATACTTTTTTGTGGACCAATTAAATTCAGTGTCGCCTGAAAAAGTTCTTCTTTGGTAATGGTTGCTTTTCTTCCAACCAAACGTACAGGAGATTTCATAGCAATGGCATCTTGTTCATTTAGTGAGTCATGACCGAGCGGTAAAAAAGTAGAAGACTGAACCATTATTTTCAAAATATAAGTAAGCTACTCGGGATTATAGCGATTGTCTGACTACTTGGGAAATGTAAATTTTTATACGAATATATATACAAATATATATACATATGTATAATAATTAAAAAATGATCAGAGTTCCCGCTCATGCAAGCAGTCGAAAAGAGAATTTCTCTATTCAATTCAATAGCCCAAAGCGTAATTACGAACCATGATGCCAATTTTTGGCTACAAAAAATCAATCCACTGTGGTCTTTGAATCAATCACTCGCCAAAGTTGTAAAAAAACAAACGGTAGCTAAAGATACAGTTAGCCTTATTTTAGAATGTAATCGTCATGTAGCACGTGGACTCGCAGGGCAACACCATCCTGTAACGGTTGAAATTGCAGGTCGTCATTACGAACGAACATATAGTCTGATGCAGTTAGATGCTGATCATCTGTGCTTAACAGTCAAAAAAGTTGATCAAGGTTTGGTCAGCTCATGGTTGGTCGAAAAAAGCCAAGTTGGAGATATCCTTCGTTTGGGACAACCATATGGTGATATGCAACAGAGTATTCTGACACCAAAGTTACTTTTACTTGCTGCGGGCAGTGGTATTACACCGATGTTGAGCTTGATCGAAAGTTTGAGTCAGACCAAGCAATTGAACAAAACTTCTGTACAACTTATGTACTGGGTCAAAACTCATCAGGACGCTGCATACACAGATTATTTAAAAGAGATCGCAGAAAACTTTCCAAATTTCAGTTATCAGATTTTCTATACCCAAGAACAAGATCAACGCTTGAACCAGAGTTATGTTGATCAAATTTCAGCTTTAAATGAAACCACTGTATATGCCTGTGGTCCATCGGGTTTTGTAAGTACAGCAGAAAAATTATTTTCTTGTGCTGCTTTGCTTCAAACCGAAGCTTTTAGTTTAAGCCAATTTGATGTGGATGCTTCGGAAACTGGTTTTATAAATGTGAGATTGACTCAATCCAACAAAACAGTTGCGATACCTAAAGGGCAATCCATTCTTTCTAGTTTGGAACATCAAGGGATTAAACCTAATCATGGTTGTCGTATGGGCATTTGTAATAAATGCGCCTGCACTAAAGCGCAAGGCTCAACGAAGAATTTGTTGAATGGTTCAGCGAATCATGAACCAGCTCAACTATTAAAAATTTGTGTAAATTCCGCTCAGTCTGATCTAGTGATTGATCTGTAAATGAGAAATTAATTATGAATATGCCTGTTAAAATTGAATATTTTAAAAATCCTAAAAATCGTGATTTAACTGCTTCAGAATTAGAAGCTTTTGCTCGAGAATTAGATCAGATCAAGCAAGAAGTATTAGATGACTTAGGCGAAAAAGATGCGAAGTATATTCGCCGTGTTTATTCCTCAATCCGTTATAGCAGCTTACTCGGACGAGCTTTGTTGTTTGCAGGATGGTTTCCACCAGCATGGTTGTTAGGAACGGGGCTATTGGGTTTTGCCAAAATTATGGAAAACATGGAGTTAGGTCATAATGTGATGCATGGACAATATGACTGGATGAATGATCCAAAATTTAATGGTCAGACTTACGAATGGGATACCGTTGGAACCTCAGATAATTGGCGTCAAACGCATAACTACAAACATCATACTTATACCAATGTGAAAGGTATGGATGATGATGTGGGTTATGGTGTATTTCGTTTATTTCCCGAACAACGTTGGACAAAGTTTACTTTAATTCAACCGATTTATATTGTGCCATTCAGCTTATTATTCCAGTGGGGAGTTGCGATTCAAAATCTTGAACTCGGCAAAGTGATTTATAAGCGTAAATCAATGACGCAATTTAAACGAGAATGGCAACCAGCACAGAAAAAAATAGCGAAGCAACTTTTTAAAGATTATGTGTTTTTCCCATTGATTGCAGGGCCATCGGCAATCCCTGTTTTTACTGGAAATCTGGTTGCCAATGGTATTCGGAATATCTGGACATTCAGTATTATTTTCTGTGGTCACTTTACCAAAGATGCAGAAGTGTTTCCTAAAACAGTGCTGCAAGATGAAAGCCGTGGGCATTGGTATATGCGCCAGATTCGTGGTTCATCCAATTTGACTGGCTCGGAAGCATTTCATATTTTGACGGGACATTTGAGCCATCAAATTGAACATCATTTGTTCCCAGATATTCCTGCACGCCGTTATCGCCAAATTGCACCGAAAGTTGAAGGGGTTTGTAAAAAATATGGTTTGAATTACAACAATGCCAGCTTTGTAAAGCAATTTGGTGAAGTTGTCGGACGTATTTTTAAATATGCCTTGCCGTTAAAAAAATAAATGTTAGGAGAGCGTATGCGATACGCTCCTACGATTTTATTTAAACTGAATCGACCCATTGGCACTGACAGTAATTTTCGATTCACCAGCCGCCATGTCTTGTGCTGGAGCTGCCTCAGCCATTGCAAATTTTGCAACGCCACCACGCATCATGGGTTGAGGGAAGTAATTGCTGGTATTTAAATTTAAACTGACAAGATTATATTGTGCTTTGTTCCACGCTTGCGTGATTGATTGAGCACGCTGTTGGAAGTTTTTAGAAGCCTCAATCATTAACTCATTTTCAACTTTCTTTCGTTGCTCATCAGATACGGTAAAGTTAATAGATTGAGTTTGAAAATTTTGTTGTAGTTCACTGATTAGCTGACTTGCCGCCTTGAAGTCCTTACTTTCTAACTGGATTTCTGCACGGGCACGCCATTCTTTTAATTTATTGTTGTCATTGTCATAAACAGGATAAGTGCTTTGAGCACCCGTTTCGACTTTGACTTGAGAATATTTCCGAGAAAGAGCTTGAGCTTGATTCATCAGTTGATTGATTTGATTTGAGAGTTCTGCAGGTTGCTTATGACTCTTTTCGATGTACAGAACTGCCTGCATTTGATCATTGGCAACTTGGCGTGATGCATCAGCTTGGATATTGACGATATTATAGTTTAATTGGTTGGAATCTTGGGCAAATGCGCTTGAACTGAGAGCTGCACCTAACATCATCGAAGCGAGTGCTAAAGTACGCATAAATTTTTCCTTAAAGTGACGATTAACAAATTATTTTTACAACTTTCATATTAAAAAGAACTGATGTTGAACTTCTGCAGATTTTGTGGTGTCTTTGTAATAAATTTGAGATGTTTTGCAATGAGAAAATAAAATAAAAATATTTAAATAATAAATAGTTATGATGATGGTTTTGACCATTTATCTAAAAATTAATATGTAGATAAAAAAAGCATACTTTCTTTCGCTTGTCACATAGTATGATGATAATTCATCATAGTTAATTGAAAGAAACATTTTTTCAATAATATTAGATGAATGTCAGGCATAAAAAGAGTTTATTTTATTTCAAAATTAGGTATCATCTCGCACCTAGTTGAAAGATATAAAACATTTTGTCTGCACTAGATTCTAAAAAGCACCGAGTCAAACGACCGCAAGTCACCAGACTTATTTCTTTTACCCATATCAGAGATGGTAATTCGATATGAGCGTTACTTCCGTAAACCCTGCCGCTAATGCATCCAACGAATATTATTTGACTCGCCAAAGTCAGATGGAATCAAATGTTCGTAGTTATCCACGTAAATTACCGTTAGCGATAGCGAAAGCACAGGGCTGCTGGGTTACAGATGTTGAGGGTACTCAATACCTCGACTGTTTAGCTGGGGCAGGAACATTGGCTTTAGGTCATAATCATCCTGCGGTGATTCAAAGTATTCAAGATACATTGGCAAGTGGCTTGCCTTTGCATACTTTAGACTTAACGACTCCTTTAAAAGATGCTTTTACTGAAGCACTTTTGGCTTACTTGCCAGGCGGTAAAGAAGAATATTGCTTACAGTTCTGTGGACCATCTGGTGCAGATGCTACAGAAGCGGCGATTAAACTTGCTAAAACATATACTGGTCGTAGTTCTGTGATCAGTTTTTCAGGTGGATACCACGGTATGACTCATGGTTCACTGTCGATGACAGGTAACTTGAGTGCTAAAAATGCCGTGAATGGTCTTATGCCTGGCGTTCAGTTTATGCCATATCCACATGAATATCGTTGCCCACTTGGTTTAGGTGGTGAAGCGGGTGTTGATGCTTTGACTTACTTCTTTGAAAATTTCATCGAAGACGTTGAAAGTGGTGTAACGAAACCTGCTGCTGTGATTCTTGAAGCAATTCAAGGTGAAGGCGGTGTCGTAACTGCACCTGTTAAGTGGTTACAAAAAATTCGTGAAGTGACTGAAAAGCACAACATCGTTTTAATTTTGGACGAAGTTCAAGCTGGTTTTGCACGTTCAGGTAAAATGTTTGCCTTTGAACATGCAGGTATCGAGCCTGATGTTGTGGTGATGTCAAAAGCTGTAGGCGGTGGTTTACCATTAGCCGTGCTTGGTATTAAGCGTAAGTTTGATGCTTGGCAGCCAGCAGGTCACACGGGTACTTTCCGTGGCAACCAGTTGGCAATGGGTACAGGTTTAATGGTTCTAAAAACTATTTCTGAACAAAACCTAGCTCAAAATGCGCAAGAGCGTGGTGATTTCTTACAAGCTGAATTCAAAAAGTTAGCTCAAGAATTCCCATGTATCGGTAATGTCCGTGGTCGTGGTTTGATGATCGGCGTTGAAATCGTTGATGAGCGTAAACCAGCTGACCATATGGGTTCACTTCCTGCTGATGCACAATTGGCTGCGGCAATTCAAACCGCGTGTTTCAACAACAAGTTATTGCTTGAGAAAGGTGGTCGTAACGGTACTGTAATTCGTTTACTTTGCCCACTTATCATCAATCAAGACGAATGTGTTGAAGTGGTTGCACGCTTCAAAAAAGCGATTGCTGAAGCATTAAAAGCAGTACGAGGCTAATCCATGGTTGATTTTGCAGAACATCGTAAAGCGTTACTCTGCAATGATGCACAATCCATTGCTGACTATCAGTCAGCAATGGGCGAAGCGGTTAAAGCCGTTTCAGCATGGTTGCAAAATGATAAAATGTACACAGGTGGAAGTATTAAAGATTTGCGTGCAGCAATTTCTTTTCATCCATCAAAAGAAGGTTTAGGTGTACAACAATCATTACAACGTATGGTTGAGCTTTTCCTCAACAAAAGTTTAAAAGTACATCATCCACACTCACTTGCACATTTGCATTGCCCAACGATGGTGATGAGCCAAATTGCGGAAGTGTTAATCAATGCAACGAACCAATCTATGGATTCATGGGATCAAAGCCCAGCGGGTTCATTGATGGAAGTTCAGCTTATTGATTGGTTACGCCAAAAAGTGGGCTATGGCGCAGGTCAAGCAGGTGTATTCACCTCTGGTGGTACACAATCAAACCTGATGGGTGTGTTACTGGCGCGTGACTGGTGCATCTCGAAAAACTGGCAAGATGAAAACGGCAAGCCGTGGTCAGTTCAGCGTGATGGTATTCCAGCAGAAGCAATGAAGAACGTCAAAGTCATCTGTTCTGAAAATGCACATTTCTCTGTGCAAAAGAACATGGCAATGATGGGTATGGGTTTCCAGTCTGTTGTCACTGTTCCTGTGAACGAAAATGCACAGATGGATGTGGATGCACTGGAAAAAACTATGGCGCATCTTCAGGCTGAAGGCAAAATCGTAGCATGTGTGGTAGCGACAGCAGGTACAACCGATGCGGGTGCGATTGATCCGCTCAAGAAAATCCGTGAAATTACCACCAAGTATGGTTCATGGATGCATATTGATGCGGCTTGGGGTGGTGCACTGATTCTTTCCAATGACCATCGTGCAATGTTAGATGGTATTGAATTATCCGACTCAATCACACTTGATTTCCATAAACATTATTTCCAAAGCATTAGCTGTGGCGCTTTCTTGTTGAAAGACGAAGCAAACTATCGCTTTATGCATTATGAAGCAGAATATTTAAACTCTGCTTATGATGAAGAACATGGTGTACCTAACCTTGTGTCTAAATCATTACAAACGACACGTCGTTTTGATGCATTGAAATTATGGATGACGGTTGAAGCATTAGGCGAAGAGCTTTATGGTTCAATGATTGATCATGGTGTGAAATTAACACGTGAAGTTGCAGATTATATTAAAGCAACAGCGGGTCTTGAATTGTTGGTTGAACCACAATTCGCTTCAGTCCTGTTCCGTGTCGTACCAGAAGCTTATCCTGCTGAATTTATCGATAGCTTAAACCAAAACGTGGCAGATGAATTGTTTGCTCGTGGTGAGGCGAATATTGGTGTAACCAAAGTGGGTAATGTTCAATCATTGAAGATGACCACTTTAAGCCCAGTTGCAACGCTTGAAAACGTTCAAAACTTGCTTGCACTTGTGTTGGCAGAAGCTGATCGTATTAAAGATGCAATTGTCGCAGGAACTTATGTTCCAGCGATTGACTAATCGATTTGCTTTCTAAGAGAAAGGCACATTCATGTGCCTTTTTTATTTTTTAGTCTGTGAGATTGAGCTTGGAAAGATTTAGCTTATCTGAATATACCTTTAATTTAATCTCAAGTAATTTTCGGAATAGCTTAAGATAGACGTGTAAATGGCTATTGGAAACCTGATTTTATTTCATTTAGAACCAAGTCGACGGATTAAAACTAATATTACATAGACATTTGTCATATAGTTTTCATTACTAAGGTCGTCAAATTTGTATTTCTAGTTTGATTTCTTATATGTCGTGTTTTAAGTAAAAAATTATAAATTACAATCATTAAGATAATTTTCTTTTGCTATTTTTATCAAAAAATTCTTTTCTTTATGACTGAAAATTTTCAAATAAAAAATGATCATCATAAAAGCGTCATAAAGTTGTCACTTAATTGTCATATTATCTCCTCAAAATGCAGTTAACTAAAGTACAACACTTGAATTAAAAAGAGTTGTAAATCAAATTGTATAAATGAGAGAAAACAGAATGCGCTTAAATCCACGTCATATCGCAATTGCATTAGCTGTATCTGGAGTAGCCGTAGCAACAACTGCGAATGCAGCTCGTGATACGATTCAAATCGCTGGTTCTTCAACTGTATTGCCATATGCAAGTATTGTTGCTGAAGACTTTGGGAATACCTTCCCGCAATTTAAAGCACCCGTTGTTGGTTCAGGTGGTACTTCAGGTGGTTTAAAGCAATTCTGTCAAGGTGTTGGCGATAATACCATCGATATTGCAAACGCTTCACGTAAAATTAAAGATTCTGAGCTTGCTGCATGTAAAAAAGCAGGCGTAAATCAAGTTCAAGAAATCAAAATTGGTTATGACGGTATTGTATTTGCGTCTAACTCAAGAAAGGGTGCTTATAACTTAGATCCAGTACATGTGTTTACTGCATTGGCTGCACAGCTTCCTTCAGGTGGTAAATTGGTTCCAAACCCATATACACGATGGAACCAAATTGATGATGACTTACCAAATGAACCGATTACTTTAGTTATTCCAGCAACAAACCATGGTACGCGTGAAGTGTTCCAAGAAAAAATGGTTGAAGCGGGTTGTGAATCATTTGCTTATTTCAAAAACTTAGATAAAGAAGCTCAGAAAAAAGCGTGCTCTACATTCCGTAAAGATGGTCGCGTAATCGAAATCGCTGGTGACTATACAGAAACTCTTGCTCGTTTAAAAACTTCTCCTAATGCAGTGGGCGTATTTGGTTTAGGTTTCTATGACCAAAACCGCGATAAATTACGTGTTGCGACAGTAAATGGTGTATTACCTTCTGAGAAAACAGTTTTAAGTGGTCAATACCCAGTATCTCGTGCACTTTACTTCTATGTGAAAGGCGAGCATTTAAAATCAATTAAAGGTTTACCACAATACGTAGAATATTTCTTAAATAAGAAAGCTTCTGGTAAAGGTTCTAAATTAGAAAAAGCTGGCTTGATCAGTATGAGCGATAAAGAACGTGCAAAAGTTCTAGCTGATTTCAAAGCGGGTAAAACAGTTAAGTAATATTGTTAAAAGGGAGGCTGGTGCGACTTAGGTTCATCAGCCTTTTTGTCTAACTAAGTTTTTTCAAATGATGAAAATTGAGAAAACAGTGGAGATTACATGAATCTGCTACTTATCGGTGTGTTATTAGCCCTTGTGGCAATTGCATATCAAATCGGGCTGAGCAAAAGCCGTAACCTAGCAGGTAAGGGAAACAACTCAGCAACTTTGCATTCACGTCCAGGTTATTATGGTGCGTTGGTCGCTTTGTGGTGTGGTGTTCCTGCTTTTTTAATTTTGATCATTTGGAACTTGGTCGAACCAAGTGTCCTTCAACATATTATTTTTAACAATATTCCAGCATCGGTCAGTGCAACTTTAGATGAAGCAAGCCGTGAGGTTTTAATCGATCGTGTTCAAGCGATTGCCTCTGGTTTTGGGGTTACAGATCATCCAGCAGCTTATGAGCTAGCAGCTGCACAACAACTTGCTAAATTTGAAACCATAGGTTCTTTTGCAAAATTGGCAATCGTAATTAGTGCTGGTTTAGCAGGTTTAGTTTGGGCAAAGCGTCATGTGAGTCAGCAATTTCGTGCTCGTAATCAGGTTGAAAAAGCCATTAATGTTGGTTTGATCCTATGTTCTGGTGTAGCGATTCTCACAACGATTGGTATTGTACTGTCAATGTTGAGTGAAGCATTACATTTCTTCCGTTTTGTTAGTCCAGCAGATTTTTTCTTTGGCACAGAATGGAATCCAGGTTTTAGCACGTCAGGTAATGCAGAGGGAAGTTACGGTATCTTGCCATTAATTTGGGGTACTTTAATGGTCAGTGGTATTGCATTATTAGTTGCAGTACCAGTGGGATTGATGATTGCGATTTATCTAGCTGAATATGCATCTCCAAACTTACGCTCTTGGGCAAAGCCAACAATTGAAGTATTAGCGGGTATTCCAACCATCGTTTATGGTGTATTTGCTTTAATGGTCATTGGTCCATTCTTCAAAATGATTGGTGAAATTGTTGGTATTGATATTAATGCAACAAGTGCACTGACTGCGGGTTTTGTCATGGGGATTATGATCATCCCATTTGTTTCATCGCTTTCAGATGACATTATTACTCAAGTTCCTCGCGCGTTACGTGATGGTTCATTGGGTTTAGGTGCAACCAAATCAGAAACGATTCGCCAAGTTGTATTACCAGCAGCATTACCGGGTATTACAGGGGCATTTCTACTTGCAGTGTCTCGTGCTGTAGGTGAAACCATGATTGTGGTACTTGCAGCAGGGAATAGTCCATTATTGCATGCAAATCCATTTGAAGCGGTTTCAACAGTGACCGTAACCATTGTTAAACAGTTAACTGGTGATACAGATTTTGCGAGTCCACAAGCATTGGTGGCATTTGCACTTGGTTTAACTTTGTTTGTGATTACTTTGGGTTTAAACATTATTGCACTATATATCGTGCGCAAATATCGTGAGCAATACGAATGAGTTCAAATACATCTCCTCTGGATCAGAACGTATTTGATCCACAAGTAGCTGCTGAACAACGTAAGCAGCGTAAAGCAATCATTCAAAGCTCTCTAGCAAAGCGTCATCGTAAAGAAAAGGCATTTCGCTTTGCAGGTTTCTCTGCGGTGATGATTGGTCTTGCATTTGTTGCTTTATTGTTCGTTAGCATTTTAGCAAAAGGTTTGCCTTCATTTTGGCAAAGTAGTATGACCGTTCCTGTGTATTTTGATCCTGCAATTATTAATGTAGGAGCAAAGCCAAAGCAGACTGCTGGTGAGACACCTGCTCATTTTGAAGAGCGCTTTGTGGCTTGGCAAACTGAAATGGGCATGGTGGATTGGGATGCACTTATTGTTAATGGTATTGTGGCTAAAGATCCAGCACTTGAGTCACAACGTGATTATTTGAATAGTTTGTACACGAGTTCAGAAGCCTATCGTTTACGTGACATGGTGCTTGAGAATCCAGCATTAATTGGTACTAAAGAAGAGATTAAATTCTTAGCGGACGCCAATGTGGATGTGTGGTTAGCAGGTAATATTGATCGTTCTTTACCAGATGACCAACAGCAGCTTGATCCAGAAGTTCGTCAACTTGCAGATAAACTAAAAGCAAATGGTATTATTGAAAATACATTTAATACGAATTTATTTATCAGTCCAGATTCTCGTAGCTCACCAGCAACAAGTGGTTTAGCGGGCGCGTTTATGGGTTCGTTATTCATGATGTTGATTGTAATCTTGATTTCAATTCCAATCGGGGTTGCAAGTGCGATTTATCTTGAAGAATTTGCACCTAAAAACATCATGACTGACATCATTGAAGTCAATATCAACAATTTGGCTGCTGTACCTTCGATTGTATTTGGTCTACTCGGCGCGGCGATTTTTATTGGTTGGATGCATTTACCATTGTCTGCACCGTTGGTTGGTGGTCTGGTACTCAGTCTCATGACTTTACCAACCGTGATTATTACCACACGTGCTTCATTAAAAGCTGTGCCACCTTCAATTCGTCAGGCAGCGCTTGGCTTAGGTGCATCAAAAGTTCAAACAGTGTTCCATCACGTATTACCATTGGCATTACCGGGTATCATGACAGGATCAATTATTGGTGTTGCACATGCTTTGGGTGAAACCGCACCATTACTATTAATTGGTATGAGTGCTTTCGTTGCGAGTGTTCCAGCTACGCCACTGGATCAGGCAACAGCCTTACCTGTACAAGTTTATTTATGGCAGGGAAATGAGTTACGTAACTTCTTTGAAGGACGTACTGCTGCTGCGATTATTGTGTTACTTGCATTAATGATTGGTTTAAATAGCCTTGCAATTTGGCTTCGTAAGAAATTTGAAGTGCGTTGGTAGTTGAGGAGAGTACAATGAATACGATTGAAATTATGAACGCATTAGAAAAGGATAAGTCAGTGAATCCACAGCAAACAGAATCGAATTCATCTGAAGCACAAGTTCAGCAATCTAATACTGCTTTTGTTTCTCAGTTTGAAACGGCTTCATCAAATAAAAAGCCTAAAAGCAATGAAGTAAAAATCACGACCAAAGATGTTCATGTTTACTATGGTGAAACTGAAGCGATTAAAGGTATTGATCTTGATATCTATCAAAATGAAGTGATTGCTTTTATTGGTCCATCAGGGTGTGGTAAATCGACTTTCTTGCGTACTTTGAATCGCATGAATGATACGATTGATACTTGTCGCGTAACAGGTAAAGTCACTCTAGATAATCAAGATATTTATGATCCAAATCTTGATGTGGTTCTACTACGTGCGCAAGTTGGTATGGTATTCCAAAAACCGAATCCATTTCCTAAATCAATTTTCGATAACGTAGCTTATGGTCCTAAGCTACATGGCTTAGCTCGCGATAAATACGATTTGGAAGAAATCGTTGAAAACAGTTTACGTAAAGCTGGTCTGTGGGAAGAAGTGAAAGATCGTCTCAGCCAACCAGGTACTGGTTTATCAGGTGGTCAGCAACAACGTTTATGTATCGCGCGTACTATTGCTGTAAGTCCAGAAGTCATCTTAATGGATGAACCATGTTCAGCACTGGATCCAATTGCGACCGCAAAAATTGAAGAGTTGATTTCAGAACTTTCTGAACAGTATACCATTGCGATCGTAACTCACTCGATGCAACAAGCTGCACGTGTTTCTGATCGTACTGCTTACTTCCATTTAGGTGATTTGATCGAAGTCAATTCAACTGAAAAAGTCTTTACTCAGCCTGATCATCAATTGACTGAAGCTTATATTACGGGTCGTTTTGGTTGATTCTTGCTTAATAAATTAAAGAGCCTTCGGGCTCTTTTTTTATGAGATAGATGAAAATGAATCTATTTTGCAAAATCACTATTGAATTTTTATTCAACAGGCCACATCTTAGTCGAATAAAGCCGAACTTATAGAGCACTTACTTTATGTTATTCCATTTACCTAAATTTCCTGCTGAAATTCGTATTAGTCATTTAAATGCGCGTGTGAATGAACAAAGAAAAAGAATTGCACAAACAACAGCATCTCGTTTGGAATTACTACAACTCGTTCAACAACTTGCTAAAGAAGCAAAGATTCGAAAAAAGAATGATCAAAAAATTTATGTGCTTGACTTTAAAGGTGATGTGCAAGCATCTGGGGTAGATACTATTCGTGAAGAAATTACTTTAATTTTAGCAACTGCAAAAGCAGGACATGACCGTGTCGTTGTACGTTTAGAAAGCCCTGGTGGTATGGTTCATGGTTATGGTCTAGCTGCTGCTCAATTGGTTCGTTTACGTGATGCCGGTTTTAATGTCACGATTTGTGTGGATAAAGTCGCTGCAAGTGGCGGTTATATGATGGCATGTATTGCCAATGAAATTATTTCTGCTCCTTTTGCGGTTGTAGGTTCGATAGGAGTGGTTGCTCAAGTTCCAAACTTCAATCGTTTATTGAAACAACACAATGTTGATTTCGAGCTGTATACTGCGGGTGAATACAAACGTACTGTGACGATGTTTGGTGAGAATACGCCAGAAGGTAAAGCGAAATTTGAAGAAGAGTTACAACAAACACATTCTTTATTTAAGCACTTTGTTGAGAAGTATCGTCCACAATTAGATGTTGCTAAGGTTGCAACAGGTGAGCACTGGTATGGTGAAGATGCACGTGAATTGAACTTGGTTGATAAATTACAAACTTCTGATGAATATTTGTTAAGTCTATTACCAAAACATGATGTCTATATGATCAATACCCGCAAACGTCCTACATTTGGTGAAAAACTGGGTTTGCAGGCGGCACAAATGGCTGAGACTCTGATTCCAACGGTGATGGGTAAAATCGCTGATAGCCTCGCCAAGGCAAACAGCACGTTGGTTCAGATGCGTGACCCTAAGTTTTAATCAATTTGTCCTGATCAAAGAAAAGCACCTGTTTAAGGTGCTTTTCTTTTGCTTTTGCCTAAATAGAGCAGCCCTGTAAAGATTGATCCGATTGTGGCCAGAAACATATCCTTGTGTGCATCCCACATATCTCCCTGCTGTCCATTATAGTTTTCTGCATCTTCAGGCGATAAACCAATGGATAGTCCCCATTCGAGCAACTCATAGAGCATACTGGAAGCCATCACAAACTGGATCACCAGCAGGAACAAAGTCAATGGTTTTGCGGTAGGAAACCAGACCTGAAAACAACGGAGAAAAAATGGGTAAAGCAATAATCCATAAGCAAAATGCACCAGTCGATCATACATGTTGCGAGACCAGCCCATCACCTGATTCAGGTCAAAATGAAATAGAGACTTTAACCATTCATTGTAAGGCACATAGGAGTACAAATAATGTGCCGCAACAATATGGATGAAAAGGAAAAGCAGGTACAAGCAAAAACTGGAAAAATTGATGCCTATTTTTTTCATGCTGATGATCAGCACAACCAGCATAAACACGGTGCCCACCTGATGCAGGAGATAGGACTCAAGCTCAAGCGGCTGTATGCTGGCAATTGCCACGGCAAGGGCGATGACCCCAAGCGCAATATAATGTTTTAAACCAAGTTGTTTTTTAATCATGCTGCATCCGAGAAGAAATAATCATCAGGCAGGTTGATTTATCATTGTTCGGTTGAAACTGGTATTAAAGGTGACGCTGCAACCCCACCAAGCGCCTGACAAGCCTGTAGATAGAGCTGGTACTTTTGTTGTACAACTTCATCGAGTGGAATGTCAAACAGGTCTTCACCATTTTTATACTGTTCAATATAGGTGCTGGCTTTGTCCTTGTTTGCGGCAAGGGTCTGTTGATAAAAATTGGTAATGGAAGAGGTGGCAAGCTGGCTGGTCTCCACGTTGCTACATTGGAAACGCTGTAAAATTTTTTCAGCACGTTTGACTTCACTTGATTGTCCAAATACACATCCTGTTAATTGGGCAATCACAATCAGCACGCATAAGATCTTCATGATATTTAGAATAAAAATTTTTAAAGATTGTTATTGTATATAGAATTTATTCTGTAAATAAATTAATTATGTCTAATATAAGCAATTAAATGAATTAAATAGTTTGGCATAAAATCCAGTTTTGAGATGAAGCGCATATTTTTTTCTATATATTTGATTTTAATCATGTAATATAATTGGGAAAACAAAAATGAAAAATTTATCCTATTTTATCTTATTTTTCTCCTGTGCCTGTCATGCAGGGGATTATAATTTTTTTACAGAGGTCAATGATGATACTGAAGAAACGTTTGACTCTGCCTATCCACAGCAAGAGAAAACAGATTATTCAATCTTGCATAATCTGTTTTTCCAAGATGATCGTTGGCGTGCTTATAACTATACCGCTTACCAAACCAATTAATTTAATCAAAAGATGTTAACAGGAGATACGAGCAATCTCTCTTTAGATGATTTTTCGATTTCACTTGGATACGGTATGGTGTATCAATTGAATAAAAATAATCGGATTGGTTATGAATATCTTTCCAGTTTTCCATTTGATCGGGGCCAATTAATTCGATTATTTTGGTTGCGCATTTTTTAAGATTTTTTCTGGTACAAACCCGCTCTGACAATTCCTGCTTTGGTTTCTTTAATTTTTTGCCAACTAGATGGAAGTTTTAATTGAGATAATTCTCGATCTGCCTCTACATAAATAAAGGCATTTTCCGTAATAATAGGATCAGCTAATTTAGCAAGTTCTTCCCATAATTCTAGGTCGTAGGGGGGGTCTAAAAAAACAACCTCAAAATGAGTATTTAATTGCTTTAATGCTTGCTGTGCAGTGAGTGTTAGTAGCTGACAATTTTCTGCTTTTAGCAATTGAATGTTTTCTTTTAAAAAGCGAGCTTGAATCGGGTTGGGTTCGATCATGACGACTTTTGCAGCGCCCCGTGATAAAGCTTCAAATGCTAGCGCACCAGAGCCGCTACATAAATCTAAAACTTGTGAATTTTGTATATCCCACATGAGCCAATTAAATAATGTTTCTCTTACTCGATCTGGTGTAGGACGTAAACCTTCAATGCTAGCGAATGGTAGCGTTCTACGTTTCCAATCACCACCGATGATACGTAATTGATTTTTCATTACTCAGTGACTCCATCATTAGAATGAGAAGCAGCAGTAGTTGTAACTGAACTTGCTGCTGGTGTCGATGCAGGTGAATCAGAACTACTTGGTAGTTCACCGGGCTTAATACCAGCAGTCATTAAACCGCCACTCACTTGATGGTTGGCTGGACGAATAGGATTATTTTTACGAGTGACTAGCCAGTAATCAAAGACTGGACGTGCAAGTTGAGCTGCCGATCCGCCATGTTTACCATTTTCCCAAACGACAGCAATTGCGATTTGAGGATTATCCGCTGGTGCAAAGCCAACAAATAAACCGTGATCCCATTGTCGAGAGGAAAGAGCGGCTTCATTATAACGTTTGCCCTGAGCAATACTTTTGACCTGAGCTGTACCTGTTTTACCCGCAATAGAATATTGTAATCCGCCCTTAATGCCACGCCCCGTTCCAGATTGAATCACATCTATCATGGCTGCATGCATGTTAAGCCAATCTTGCTCTGTACCATTAAATTGAATTTTACCGTCAGGAGCATTGTGCACAGAATATTTTTTTGCGCCTTTATTATCACGTAAAACGTGAGGTGTAACGTGAGAGCCTTTGTTCGCAGTAATTGCTACAGCCATCGCAAGTTGTAATGGGGTAGCAGTAAATGCGCCTTGTCCAATACTGACCGAAATGGTTTCACCTTTTAACCATTTCGATTTGCGTGTACGCATTTTCCAGTCTGGACTTGGATATAAACCAGTGCTTTCACTTGGTAAATCTACACCTGTTTTTGCGCCAAAGCCAAATTGTCGCATCCAGTCATTCATTTTTTCGATACCCATACGATAAGACAGGATATAAAAATAGGTATCACAGGATACAACTTCAGCTTTGTGTAAATTTACAGCACCATGACCTGTCTTTTTATGATCACGGAAGCGGTGGCTATCTCCTGGTAAATTAAAATAACCAGGATCAGAAATTGCTGTGCCCCAATCGACAAGTCCGTAATGAATTCCGCCAAGTCCGAACATCGGTTTAATTGTCGAACCCGGTGGATAAACGCCTTGTACGGCACGGTTATAAAGTGGTTGGTCTAAGTTATCACGTAAACCACTATAATCTTTTGAACTGATGCCTGTAACAAATAAATTTGGATTAAAACTTGGGCTAGATACCAGTGCTAAAATTTCTCCAGTTCGAGGATCCATGGCTACAATTGCACCACGACGATCTGCCAACTGTTGAGCTGCAATGGTTTGAAGACCATAATCTATCGATAAATAAAGGTCATTTCCGCGCGTTGGGTTTTGACGACCTAAATGACGGAGTACATTACCATGTGCATCGGCTTCAACGGATTCATAACCTGGTGTTCCATGTAATAACTCTTCATAGCTTTTTTCTGCACCAATTTTTCCAATCAGGTTGGTACCTGCATATAAATCTTTATCAATAGATTTTAATTCTTTGTCATTAATTCGCCCCACATAACCGATCACATGGGCAAACAATTCGCCATGAGGATAGTAACGTGTCATTTGTGTTTCAATTTTCACACCCGGGAAGTCGTATTTAACTTCGCTGAATTTCGCAATATCTGCCTCAGTCAGATTTAACTTGATGGTAATTCTTTCCGTTTTACGTGCAGTTTTTACGCGACTTTTAAAACGATCGACATCTTCTTGGGTTAAGCTCAGTACTGGAATTAAACGTGCAATGGTTCCATCAATATCTGTGACATCTGTACGACTGAGTGTTGCTGTAAAAACAGGATAATTATCCGCTAAGAGTACGCCATTGCGATCATAAATATAACCACGTGCGGGTGGAAGAGGCTGTAAACGAATTCGGTTTTTATCAGAGGCTGTTGTAAAGTCGTCGTAATGAATAATCTGTAAATATGCATAACGGCAAATTAATAAAAGTAGAAAAGTAGCGACGATAAATATAGCAAAGAAGATTCGACCCTTGTAAATGCGCTTTTCTTGTTGCATGTTTTTTAAAGGAAAGTGCTGTTTCATAGGGTGTCGACTTAAATTACAAGGGAGAAAATATAAAAGGCGGGCTATTTTAACGTAAGTTGCATGATCATACTGTAGTATTTTCAGTACATCATCTGAATGATGATGCGACAGTTTTTGACTTTGCAGACATTAAAATTGTAGGGACTTGTATATTAGATGCAAAATAATTCTGTTAAAGTCTGAAGCTGTTTGAAATAGGATTGTCCAAGATACACTCTTAGGGAAAATGGAGAAAATAATGAAAAAATCTTACCTTTTACTAGCGGTTTTAGCATTCAACGGCGTTGTCCATGCTGAAGAAAATCCATATATGCCTGAAGCAAAATTAAAAGGGGCAAAAGACGTAGCAACTTGGAATATTGGTGCTGGTTTTACTAAAAAATTACTACATGCCAATCTTGAATGGGTAAATCCATACGGAATTGCTTATGCAAAAGTAGGCGCTTTTTTAAATGATGATAATGAACCTGGTGCGCAAATTGGCTTTCGTTATCCATATTATTTAACAGGTACAGATAAAAATGGTTATTACCTTGGTCTTTATGCTGGTCATTTAGATAGTAAAAACTATGGCGGTAAACAAAAAGGGAATTTAGGTGTTGGTACTGATTTAGCATTTGTTTGGTTGAATAGTGATCGAATTAGTACGTTTAGTGTGGGAGCGGGACTGCGTGACAAGATAGAAGATGGAAATGGGAATACTGTTAAAAAAGTAGAGCCCCTTTTTCAGATTTCTTACACGTTAAGTTTTGGCTTATAGGGGCGTGACTGATTGTTCATTCTTTTATAAGTCTAAATGTATCAATAATTCTGAGAGTCATGCATGTTTGATTACGTCAATGAATTGTGGCAGATTTTTTTAAATCGGCCTGACCATCTGGCGGTCCTAAGTATTATTCCAGTGACAGCCCTAGTAACATGGGCTCATGTATGGATGGCTTTAAAAATGGTGTTTTACCCAATTAATTTTTGGGGATTCCATTTAGGACCATTACCTGTAGGTTGGCAGGGGATTGTGCCGCGTAAAGCAGGGCGTATTTCGGGCATCATTACCGATAATACATTATCTAAGTTGGGTTCATTGCGTGAGTTTTTAGAGGCAATGGATCCAGAAGATATGGCAATGATCATTGGTGAGCAAGTTGGTTTTGAGCTTGAACACTTAATTGATGAAGTCATGGTTGATCGTAATGCTGTGTTGTGGGAGAACTTACCATACTCGATTAAACGTCGAATTTATGCGCAAGCCCATAAACAGTTGCCAAATACATTAAAAGAACTTGTGACTGAGCTGACCATGAACGTTGAGTCACTTGTGGACATGCGGGAAATGGTGGTCAGCCAAATGGAAGGTGATCGCCGTTTAATGGTACGTATGTTCCTTAAAGTTGGTCAGAAAGAAATTAATTTTATTTGGCATATCAGTGCGTTAATTGGAATGTTCTTTGGGATTTTCCAAATGATCGTTTGGTTTGTGGTACCGTGGCATTGGACCGTTCCTTTTTGGGCATCAATCTGGGGCTTTTTAACAAACTGGATTGCGATTTGGATGGTATTTAACCCAATTGAACCGCATTATATCCGTTACCCACAGATTTTTCGTTTGACCAAAGACCGTAAGTTTCCATGGGTCGTTCCTGTGCTAAGGATTGGTACATATAACGTTCAAGGTGCATTTATGAAACGCCAAGAGGAAGTTTCAGATGTATTTGCAAGCGTGGTAACTGAAGATTTAATTACTCTGAAATCCATCATGACTGAAATGATGTATGGTAGTAAAAAAGATAAAACTCGTCGGATTGTCAAGCGCCATATTAATGAAATTATGGAAACTCCATTGGTCAGAACTTCACTGCAGCTTTCATTAGGGCCAAGAGAATATGCTAGACTCAAGACCGACTTGATTGATCGCTCAATTGAAATTACTATGGGTCCAGTATGTGACCCAGCTCTGAATGCAAGTCGTGCGCAGAAGATCTTTCAAATGTTTAGAGACCGCATCCGTGAACTAACACCGAAAGAGTTCCAGAATTTATTGCGACCTGCGTTCCAAGAAGATGAGTGGATCCTAATTGTATTGGGTGGTGTGACTGGTTTTTTTGCAGGTTTAATCCACTTATTTGTTGCTTTCTTATAATTAATTTGATGTTGGTTGAGCAATAAATCTGTATCATATTGCTCAATTTAAGATTTATTGTTTTTAAATGAGGATGTTCTTTTATGCGCATTATTTTACTCGGACCACCTGGGGCAGGTAAAGGTACTCAAGCTCAGTTGATCTGTAAGCGCTACAATATCCCACAAATTTCAACCGGTGATATGCTCCGTGCTGCAATTCGTGAAGGAACTGAACTAGGTCTTAAAGCGAAAAGTGTTATGGAGTCTGGTGGTTTAGTATCAGACGAACTCATTATTGGTTTGGTTCAAGAGCGTATTGCTCAACCAGATTGTGTGAACGGTTGTATTTTTGACGGTTTCCCACGTACGATTCCACAAGCTGAAGCTTTGGAAACGGCGGGTATTTCAATTGATCATGTGATTGAAATTGATGTTCCAGATGAAGAGATTGTTCAACGTCTTTCAGGTCGTCGTCAGCACCCAGCTTCTGGTCGTGTTTATCACCTTGTTTATAATCCACCTAAAGTAGAAGGTAAGGATGATGAAACTGGTGAAGACTTGGTACAACGTCCAGATGATCAAGAAGAAACGATTCGTAAGCGTTTAGGTTCATATCATAGTGAAACTGAACAATTAGTAGGTTTTTATCAAGGTCGTGCTGCTTCAGGTGAAGATGCGCCAACTTATAATAAATTGAATGGCTTACGTGCAATCGAAGAAGTTCAAAAAGAATTATTTGCTATTTTAGATAAATAATTTAGTTTTGATAGAACTGTCTTATGTAGCCATAAGACAGTTTTTTTATACCTATAATTATCTACGACATAAAATGTCGCTATGTCAGATTAAATGATATAAAAACTAAACAAAAAACGTTATATTCCATTCAAGCGTACAATTTAAAAATACTGAAACTTAGAATTATTTTAAAGGGTTAACTATGTTGCTGACGATTCAATCTGATCAAGTCGAGCAAATTATTCCAGATGCAAGTTCGGCAAAATCAGCCAAGAAACTCGCAAAATTTGAAGCATGGAACAATATCTCGGGTTCGACTGATCAGTGGATTTGGGGAGAAATTCAGGGTAGTGCGATTTATCAAAGCGCAGTTTTTTTACCTGAACTTAAATGCGAATGTAGTTGTCCAAGTTTTAAACGACCTTGTAAACATGCTTTAGCATTATTGTTTGTCTATACCGAGTATCAAGATAAATTTACTGTGCAATCAGATGGACAAAGCATACCTGATCGAGTACAAAAATGGCGAGATAAAAAAACTAAAACACTTGAGAAGAAAGAAAACAAGATTGATAAACCGATTGATGAAGAAGCACGTGCGAAACGCCAATTGGCACGTGAGAAAAAAATGGATGCAGGCATTGAGGCATTACAAACATGGTTGAATGATGTTGTTACAATGGGACTTGGGAGATTACGTCAGCAACAACATGAAAAGTTCCGCGATATTCAAAGTCGTTTGGTCGATGCTCAAGTTGCAGGTTTAGTTAGTTATTTAGATGAGTTTTCGAGTGCGCTATATCAAAGTAATTGGCAAATGCAGAGTTCATTTTGGTTAGCTAAATTACAAACAGCCGTTCATTTATGGCAAAACCGTCAACAGCTCAAACCAGAACTATATGAAGAACTAACACAGCTTTTTGGTGTGAATTTACCAACTGATACGTGGGATAACATATCCGCTCAGATACTTCATATTTATGCCTTAGGACAAGTAACTCAGGAGTTGGTCAATACCCGTGGACGTTATCGTCGTCAATGGCTGTGGGATAGTCAAAATTTACGCGACTATTTGCTATTAGATTTTGAAATTCCACCTTATTCGAACTTTGGCTTAACGTTGCCTTTCCAGAAACAACTGGCTCTAAATGCCAAACTTTATCCAGTGGTAAGCCAACAACGTCTTCGTTTAGAAGATAATTTAATGTCATTCAATGATTTGAGCCTAACGCTGGTTGCGCCAAAAGGCTTTGAAAATTTTGATCAAGCATTTACTCAATATGCGAATGGATTAAAACAATATCCTTTGCAGCTAGTACGATTTTTCTGGCTAGAGCAATTGCGTTTGGTCAAGCAGGATAAAGTAATTTATTTGGTCGATCAGGATCAAAAAATGTGTGAAATTGAGATTAAACAATTTGTTGAGTTATGGTTTTTAGTGGGGAATGAGCCATTTAGTGCAGGTGTTGAATGGAATGGATTGCAACTTAAACTGGTGAGTATTTGGCAAGGAGGGCACTTTGAATGTCTTTAAGCACATCATACAGTGAGTTTAATCAGCAGTTATTACTCAAACTGACGCTAGGGCAGCAGTTTAAACAGACTGTAAAAGTACCGAATGAATTGCAAGTCTATGCACCTAAACAGATTGATTCAGCTCAAGATTTATTAGTCTTGAATCAATATTGGGTGCTCATGCAACAAGCAGGTTATCAAGCACAAGGTGTACCTGAAACCTTACAAAAGAATATTGCTGAGATTGATCAGATAGAAAATGAAAAGCAATTGGATAATCAACTTGTGCAAATTTTGAAATGGGTTGTTGCACAAGAGTCGCCATTTTTATATCAAGATTGGGTTATTCAAATTTTCAAACTTGCTCAACTACAGCAGCGAGTGATTCCTCGTTATTTGGTGTTGAAAGTTCTACCACTGTGTCGAAACCCAGTGTTATTGGCATCAGTCTTACCTGAGTTTGCATTTCAGGGCGATGTAACAACGCGTTTGGATGATGCAAAAAGGGTGTGGAAATATGTGAAACAACAAGACGCAGCACCATTGATCCGTCAATTACAGAAATCAAAAAGTAGCGAATGGTCTTTATTGATGAGCCAGTTATGTGGTCAATTGCCAAACTTTATTCATCAACATATAGCAGAGTTTTGGTCACAATCGATTCAGAGAAATCATTTGCAAAGTCATGCTGAAAGTCTTGTGATGTATAACATGCCAGTGACTCAATTTGAAGCTTTATACCAGCATGTAAAAACATTAGAACCACAGAATGCAGCGACAGTAAGTAGTAATGCTGCATTAGCTTTCTATTTATATTATCAAGATAATGCACTGTACAACGAAGTTATGGCGTTAATGCGTGTATGTTTGAGCTACGATGCCCAAGCTGAAAAAGTTAAATTCAACATTAACTTAGATCAAGATGATGCACTCAATGATTATGGCTTTTTTGATCGAGAAGCTAATTTGGTTGAAAGTCGTAAAAGTTTAAAAACAGCTTACCAAAGTGCTCAAGTCGAGCAAGCTTATCAGGCATTTTGTGCAAGTTCACAGGGCGTACTTTATCTCAAAAGAATTTTAATCCAATTGCCACTTGCGTATTGGTTAGAATTATTTGGTACTTGGGATCATTTACTTTCATTGCATTCACAGCAAAAAGATTCACTTTGGAGTGCGTTTATTGTGTGTTGTTATCGAGAGCAACGACATGATTTAGCTTTATGGTTTTACCAACATCAAGTCAAATGGTGTGAAGCTGTAACGGCATCAAGTGGGAACATGTTTGAACGTGAGTTATTCTTTACTTTGCTAGACCAAGAACCAGCAACTGGATTGTTATTAAAGCAACTTGAATCCCATTACCAAAATCAAGATTTAGAACATTTTTGGTTGTTGTTTCAGCGTGCTAAGGCGCTGCATGATGTTCAAAATATCTCAGAAATGGCAGTCGTATTATTACAACATGCATATGCGAACTTAGATTTGCAGCAGGATCAGAAGAAATTTGCATCATTAAAAGAGCAGGCTCAATGGTTGATTTTGCAAGCTTATCCAATCGATATCAGTAGTTTACAAGCTCTTTTTTCTATTTCTGAATGGAAACAGCTCATTCAATTGAATCAGTACAAACAAAAATTTATTGCTTAATGATCAAGAAATCATAAATTAGGATAATCAACATGTCTCAACAAGTTTTACGTGCGCGTGCAGAACAACAGTTTTCTCATGAATTAGATGCATTAAAAGCACATGACAGTTTAGTAAAACCTCCACAATGGCAACTTTCACCTAAAGCAGTCGTAGATTACTTATTGGGTACAACACTGCCAGATGGAACAGAAATTTCACCAAAATATATTGGTAATCGCCGTTTGATGGAAATTGCTGTTGCGACATTGGCGACTGATCGTGCCTTGTTGTTATTAGGCGTACCAGGCACAGCAAAATCATGGGTATCAGAACATTTAGCAGCGGCGATTTCAGGTAATAGTGCTTTATTGATTCAAGGTACGGCAGGTACGAGCGAAGATACTCTACGTTATAGTTGGAATTATGCCCAACTTTTATCCAAAGGTCCGAGTGAGGATGCTTTGGTGAAAAGCCCGATGTTACGTGCGATGCAAGAAGGCAAGATCGCACGTGTGGAGGAACTGACTCGTATTCCTGCCGATGTACAAGATACGTTGATTACTTTACTTTCAGAGAAAAATTTACCTGTTCCTGAGTTAGGAATTGAGTATCAAGCGGTACAAGGTTTTAGTGTGATTGCCACCGCCAATAATCGTGATAAAGGGGTGAATGAACTCTCCTCTGCGTTAAAGCGTCGTTTTAATACGGTAATTTTACCGCCGCCTGCTACGATTGCTGAGGAAATAGAAATCGTACAAAAACGCGTTCAATCTTTGGGCAAGAGTTTACAACTACCTGAGATTCAGCCTTTGGATGCTCAAATTCAAAAACTGGTGACGATTTTTAGAGAGCTGCGTCATGGGCAAACCTTAGATGGCAAGCAAAAACTCAAAACCACCACGGGAACTTTATCAACGGCTGAAGCCATTTCAGTGATGAGTCATGGTTGGGTGATGGCAGGGCATTTTGGTTCGGGCAATCTCACTGATCATGAGTTGGCGGCAGGTCTGCAAGGTGCGGTATTAAAAGATCCTGTGCAAGATATCGTACCTTGGAAAGAATATGTTGAAACGGTGATTAAACAACGTGAGGGTTGGCAAGACCTGTATCGTGCTTGTCGTGATTTAGAATAAAACCAAATAATAAAAACCTCATCCCAATCTTCTCCTTGAAAGGGAGAAGCTGTGATCGGAATAAAGGATAAAAAATGCTGCATATTCTCGGTATTCGTCATCATGGGCCTGGTTCGGCGCGTAGTGTCTGTAATGCTTTGGCTTCGATTCAACCTGATTGTATTTTGATTGAAGGACCACCTGATGCCAATGCAATCATTGCTCAATTGCAACATGCAGATTTTAAGCCGCCTGTGGCGTTGTTGTTGAATACCCCTGTACAAAAAGAAGTGCGATCACAGGCAGTGTTCTATCCTTTTGCTGAATTTTCGCCTGAGTGGCAAGCTTTGCAATATGCGTTGCGTCAGCAAATTGCAGTAGAGTTTATGGATCTGCCTTTGCAACATCGTTTTGCGTTGGAAAAACAATGGGCAGAGCAACGTTTACAGCAAGCTTCAGCAGACGATCAAGAGATTGAGTCTAATCAGCAAGGTGATGTTGAGCCAGAACAGAATTTGGAACAGCATTATCTTTCGATTCGCCGAGATCCAATTCAATTGCTGGCAGAGCAGGCAGGCTATCAAGACAGCGAACGTTTTTGGGAGCATTTGGTCGAGCAGCAGCCACACGCTGGACAAATGTTTGCCGCAATTAGCGATGCCATGTCAGCTTTACGTGATTATTTGATAAGCCAGCAATCTGAAAATTATAGTAGTGAAGACCAACTGCTAGAGCAGTATCGCGAAGCCTACATGCGCAAAGTGATCAAGCAGGCACAAAAGCAAGGCTACCAAAATATTGTGGTGATTTGTGGTGCATGGCATGCACCTGTATTGGCGGATTTAAAAGCGCAAAATAAAGAAGATACCGCCTTGCTCAAAGGCTTACCTAAAGTCAAAGTTGATGCTGCATGGATTGCATGGACACATGGGCGTTTGAGCAGGGACAATGGCTATGGTGCAGGTGTACAAGCGGTTGGATGGTATACCCATCTTTGGAAGCATTACCAACAAGCCTTAGATGCAGAGGCAGATGGCGAAAAAATTACGATTGATTGGTTAAGTAAATTTGCTCAAGCTTTACGCCAAGCAGGTCATGATGCCTCTAGTGCTCAGATTATTGATGCGGTACAACTGATTCAATCTTTATTGCAATTACGTGGACGACGTATTCCTGATTTGGAAGATTTATTTGAGGCAATTCGTTCGGTCTTAAATCACGGCTTAGATATTCCACAACCGATTTTAGCTAAATTGCTTGAAGACGAGCAATTGGGGCAAGTGCCTGATGAGTTGATTGAGTTGCCCATTCAAAAAGACTTTTTACAGCAAGTGAAGCATTTTCGCCTGAAACTCGAAGCACCGCATCGTGACATTAGTCTGGATTTACGTGAAACCTTCGACTTGGCAAAAAGTCAATTTTTACATTGCGTGAAATTACTGGGTCTCGCTTGGGCAGAGTTAGCTGGTGCAGGCTCAAAGCAAGGTAACTTTAAAGAAGTTTGGCAGTTGTCTTGGCAGCCTGAAACTAGTTTATATCTGAATGAAATGTCGTTGTGGGGAAATAGCATTCAGCTTGCCACACAAAGTTATGTCGAACATCAGATTAGACAATGTGAAGATGTGGCGCAAATTGCGCAACTGATCGAGAGCATTTTATTGTCTGGTTTGGATCAAAGCCTAAATTTGGCTTTGGATAAATTGAATGAGCTCACCACTCAGCATCAAGACCCAAGCATTATTTTGGCAACATTAAAGCCGCTTATTACGGCAATTTGTTATGGCAGTGTGCGCCAATTTTCAATGCAACATTTACATCAAGTGGTAGAACATTTAGCGATTCGTTTGATGTTGAGTTTGCCAAGTTATTGTGTACAACTGAATGCCGAAATGGCTCAGCAATTTGCCCAACAACTACAAAATTTATATGAGCTTTTAGAACAATTACAACAAGATGAATTGTTACGGCTCTGGCAAGAGACCTTACATCAGTTATTGCAGTTGGAACATATGCAAGGTTATTTGCATGGTTGTTGTGTGCGTTTAGCTCGAGAACAGCAGTTGATTGATGTAGAGCAAACACAGGGATTTCTATCTCGTGCTTTATCGCTTGGGCAGACGGCGGATTATAGTGCAGCTTGGTTTGAAGGTTTCTTGACCCATCAAGCTTTGTTATTGATTCATGAGCAAAGTCTTTGGGACACCGTGAGCCAATGGATCAATCAATTACAAGAGCAGCAATTCATTGAGTTATTGCCAATTTTGGCCAGAACAGCTTCAAGTTTTAGCCCTGCTGAAGCACAGCAATTAATTCAGAAAGTGACACAGAAAGCGACCGCAGTCAAACAGGAGGTCGGTACTTTAGATATTGCACGTGCTCAAACGGTATTAGATGAAATTTACGTATACTTACAGCCTGTTGCTGTCGAGGTTTAAGTGATGAATATGAATGAAGAACTGATCACTTTAGAGCAACCTGATCTTGCGGAACAAGAACGACGTTGGCGATTAATTTTAGGGCAAGTCCCCAATTCGACCTCGCATTTACCGAATTGGTCGGTGCAAGATACCAAAATGCAAGAATGTTTGAATGAGCTTTATCAGGCACAACAGCCTAATCGCCGTGGTGGTTTGGGGCATTCTAGTCCTAGAGTGGCACAATGGTTAGGGGATATTCGCCAGTATTTCCCATCTTCTGTGGTAAAAGTTATTCAAAAAGATGCTTTAGAGCGTTTGAATTTACAACAAATGTTGTTAGAGCCTGAATTGTTGGCAAGTGTAGAAGTCGATATTCATTTAGTTTCTACCTTAATTTCACTCAATCATTTGATGCCTGAAAAAACCAAAGAAACCGCGCGCATCGTGGTACGTCAGTTGGTAGAGCAGCTTGAAAACCGCCTAAAACAACCATTACAGCAAGCGATTCGAGGCAGTATTAATCGCTCAGCGCATACACGCCGTCCTAAACGCACGCAAGACATTAACTGGAAGCGCACCATTCAGTCCAATTTGAAACATTGGCAGGAAGATTTTAAAACGATTATTCCACATGAGTTACATGGGCATCCACGTCAACAAACGGCTTTAAAAGACATTGTACTCTGTGTTGATCAGAGTGGATCGATGGCACCTTCCGTGATTTATTCCAGTGTTTTTGCGGCAGTGATGGCAAGTATTCGTGCAGTCAGTACACAAATGATCGTGTTTGATACGGAGCTAGCCGATTTAACCCCTTTGCTCGAAGATCCTGTGGATGTGTTGTTCGGCACACAGTTGGGTGGGGGAACCGATATTGCTAAAGCAATTAAATACTGTCGTAGTAAAATCACTCGCCCAGAAGATACCATTTTTATTCTTATCAGTGATTTGTGTGAAGGTGGAGATGCTAAGCAAATGCTCAAGCAAGTGGCTGAAATGCTAGATAGTGGGGTGCAAGTCATTACGCTACTGGCATTGTCTGATGACGGTGTACCTTGGTACGATACTCAACATGCACAGATCTTTGCGGATATGGGGATTCCAACGTTTGCTTGCACACCTGATCAGTTCCCAGAGTTGATGGCAACTGCAATTGAAAAACGAGATATTCATGCATGGTATGCAACCCAGCAAAATCTGACATAATAGAACATGAAGATGAAGTTTCGGTATGCAAGTCGAAACGTGTGAGCTGATTGAGGATACTTCGTTGCTGAAAATTATTTTGATTGTGGTGGTAATTTTAAGTTTAGCTTTACTGTTGTTTTTATTGTATCAAAGTCAAAAAATGCTGCGTCATGTGCAGAAACAACAGGCTTTGGAAAATAAGAAAAATGGTCGAGAACGTCAGCTACATCCCAAATTACAGCAGCGTAAAAAACCTCAGGATTAACTGAGGTTTTTTGTTGGAATTGTTTTTACTGCTCCAAATTCAAAACGATCAGGCCAGTTGCAGACATCGGATACGATACATTCAGCACATTTAGGTTTACGTGCTATACAACAATAACGTCCATGCAAGATCAGCCAATGATGAGCATCGATAATAAATTCTTTAGGAATAACCTTAATTAATCGATCTTCGACTTCTAAAACATTTTTACCTACTGCCAAACCAGTACGATTGCCAACACGGAAAATATGGGTATCGACTGCCATGGTAGGGTGGCCAAAGGCAGTATTGAGCACAACGTTTGCCGTTTTACGCCCTACACCGGGTAAAGCTTCCAGTTCTTTTCGCGTTTCTGGAATTTGTCCTTGATATTGATCAACTAAAATCTGACAAGTTTTGATCACATTTTCAGCTTTAGCGTTATATAAGCCAATCGTCTTAATATATTCTTTTAAGCCATCAACCCCAAGATTTAAAATAGCTTGTGCAGTATTGGCAACGGCATAGAGTTTATCAGTGGCTTTGTTGACACTGACATCGGTTGCTTGCGCTGAAAGCAAAACAGCAATCAGTAACTCAAAAGGAGAGCTGTAGTTCAGCTCAGTTTGGGGATGTGGTCTTTGCGTACGTAAACGTTCAAAAAAAGTCTGAATTTGTTTTTTGGTCATATTTTTGACAGGCATTTAGATTCCCTGTAATTCATTCAAACGTTGTTGTAAATCAAGTAATTGTGTTTGCTTGGATTCATCTGCACGTACACTTAACTGCTTTTCTAATTTTTTGATTTGCGTTCTAATTTTCGCAAGTTCAATTGTCGTTTTTGCATCTAATACAGGATTTTCTTTTGGTTTATCCATGAGTGTGATCAAGGGTACATTGTTAAGTGCTTGAGAAAATTGAGCAAAAAACTCGGTATCAATTTCAGCACGGACAATCGGTCCTTTACGACTCAAACGACGTTTTTCTTCTCGTTGAATATGCGCATAGTAACGATGTCTTAGATCATCTTGTTCAAGGGTACGCTGTTGAACTGTAGGTAATGGATTGGAATCTTCGACCAGATCAATACAATCTACAGGACAGGGTGGAATACATAACTCACAACCTGTACATAGATCAGTCAAGATACTATGCATTAATTTTCCGCTACCGATAATGGCATCAACAGGGCAGGCACTAATACATTTAGTACACCCGATACATTCATCTTCACGAATTATCGCTTTCATTTGTTGCGGTCGACCATCTGCTTGAATATCCCAAACACTCGGTTCCGCAATCATTGTTGGTCTTTTTAATAATGCTGCAAGTGCATCTGCAACGGGTTGCCCACCAGGAACGCATTTGTTTGCATCTTCACCTTCCACGATCGACTTTGCATAAGGTAAACAACCATCACGATGTCCACATAAACCACATTGCGTTTGTGGTAAAAGTTGGTCTACTTGAACGATAAGAGAGAGTTGTTGTGCTGAAACTGACATGAAAGAAGATAGGATAAAAACAATGTCGCTATTATAGCAAAGAATAGTTTAATCGGCGGCAATCGTTGCTTAAATCTACTTTTTATAGATTTTTATTTTTGCAATTTTATAGTGCTAATATTGTTTTATTTTAGTGCTAAATCTTGTATTTCGAATGATTTCTAATGCCTTATTACTAGGTTAAATGCTTATTTAAGCTATTTTTTTGAATATTTATTATAAAAATAATGAATATTTTTTAAATTAAAATATTGATTTAAAATAATAAAAAATATTATTTATGAAGATTGGCTTGAGAGTTGATCATAAAGGGTATTAAATGTGTTTAATATTCTATTTTGGTGCATTTTTTGCACTAAATTAAATCAATATCTGGGGGTGAGAGTTGAAATACGATAGCTTAAATGATTTCTTGGAGTATGTTAAAGCTAGAGATCCATATCAACCTGAGTTTTTACAAGCAGTAGAAGAGGTCATGACGAGTTTATGGCCTTTTATACAGAAAAATCCTAAATACGCTCAATACGGTTTGTTAGAGCGTTTGGTTGAGCCTGAACGTGTTATTCAGTTTCGTGTATCGTGGATGGATGACCAAGGTCAAACTCATGTAAATCGAGCTTTTCGGATTCAATTTAATTCAGCGATTGGGCCATTTAAAGGTGGCATGCGTTTTCATCCTTCAGTAAATTTATCGATTTTAAAATTTTTGGGTTTTGAGCAAACTTTTAAAAATGCATTAACGACTCTCCCTATGGGGGGTGGTAAAGGTGGTTCAGACTTTGATCCAAAAGGAAAGTCAGAAGCTGAAATTATGCGTTTTTGCCAAGCGTTAATGTTGGAGTTATATCGTCATTTAGGATCAGATACCGATATTCCAGCAGGTGATATCGGGGTTGGTGGTCGTGAAGTAGGCTTCATGGCGGGGATGATGAAAAAGCTGAGTAATGATACGGCTTGTGTTTTTACGGGCAAAGGTATTTCTTTTGGCGGAAGTTTAATGCGTCCAGAAGCGACTGGTTATGGCACTGTTTATTTTGCTGAAGAAATGCTGAAAACTCGTGGTGATAGCTTTGCAGGAAAAACGGTTTCGATTTCGGGTTCGGGAAATGTAGCGCAATTTGCCGCTGAAAAAGCTATGTTTTTGGGTGCAAAAGTGGTGAGTCTGTCAGATTCGAATGGCACTGTTTTTGTAAAAAATGGTTTTACTGATGCATTACTTGCCGAAGTGATGGAGCTGAAAAATATCAAGCGTGGACGTATTTCAGAGTTTGCATCGAAGCATGGTTTTGAATATTTTGAGGGTAAAACCCCTTGGCATATTCCTGTTGATATCGCATTACCTTGTGCCACTCAAAATGAGCTAGGTGCAGAAGATGCAAAATTATTACTAGAAAATGGTGTGATGTGTGTTGCAGAAGGAGCCAACATGCCATCTACCTTGGACGCAGTTGAACAATTTATCGCAGCTAAGATTTTGTATGCACCAGGTAAAGCATCAAATGCGGGCGGAGTTGCAACTTCTGGTCTTGAGATGTCTCAAAATGCGTTACGTTTTGGTTGGACACATGGTGAAGTTGATGAACGCTTACATGCCATCATGAAAGATATACATGCCAATTGCTTAAAATATGGAACCAAAGAGGATGGTACTGTCAATTATGTTGATGGTGCAAATATTGCTGGTTTCGTCAAAGTAGCAGATGCCATTCTTGCGCAGGGTATTTATTAAGGGTCTCCCAAAATCCCACTTTAATAAAGAGGGGATTTCCATAAAAAAATCCGATGTTGAAACATCGGATTTTTTTAACTGGCTAAAATTATGGTTTTTTCACGATTTCTTGTTCAACCACCATATCTAACACATCTGCAATACTTGATTGATCGGCAGCAGGGTTTTTAATGTCGAAACGTTTAACTCGAACGATTACACGTTGGTTTGGATTATGTTCAAAATCTTCGATTTGACCATAGTAAAGTGACCAATTTTTATCAGCGTATGTTTTGATGCCTTTATCGTCATATTTAATTTCACGAACTTGCATACAAGTTTGTGGTGCTACACCCGTACATGATTTAGTTTGTGGTGAAATTTCGAGGAAAACGATTTTAGCTTCAGACTGGTATTTTGCTTCAGCTGTCATTTTACCAAGGAACGTATATTTTTGACCTTTACTATCAGTTATCGTCAAGATCGCTTGATCATTTTGGGTACTGAGTGTGAAAGGAACTTTTTTCTCACTAAAAATATCAGCAGATATGCGTTCTTGTTGCATTAAATCATCCGCACACGCCATCATTGTTGATGCCAGTGGTGAGGTTACAATGGTATTATCTTCAACTTTCCAAGTCCCGCCTTGATTATTACAACCAGTTTGAATAGATAATCGTTGATTATCATCGAAAGATAAAACTAAAGGTTTTGATGCTTTTGAACCTTGATAAGTCCAATTATATTCAGTTAAATTTTTTGCTGCTGTTGTATTAATTTGAGAAATAACATTATCAGTTACATTTTGTACAGTTTGGCACGCCATCAAAGAAAGCGGTAATAAGGCAACAACTAAATATTTAATTTTCATAGTCAAACAACAGTAAATAAATAACAGTCATTAGCTTAAAGTATTCTTAAAAAAATAAAATGTAATCAGTTTATGGATTAAGTTCGTTAAATATATCTATTTGTAAATTTTAAGAAAATTGATTAGGGAAATGACTTACTCAAATATAAGTAAGCCATTTGAAAAGTCTGATGTTTGGTTTTTAATCAAAACGATAAATATCCATACCTAATGATCCCATTGAAAAACTACTATGCACGATACTAAAACGATGACCTGTTCCCATTGCAAAGAATAATGGTGCAAAATGTTCAAGGGTAGGATGATTTCGTTGCACGTAGGGTAAAGATGGCCAGTCAAGTACAGCGTCATAATCTTGATGATTCAGTTTACTAACTACACTATTTCGAAATGTGCTTGCCCATATTGGAACTTCAGCATCTGCATGCCATGAAAGTTCAGAAAGATTATGGGTAATGCTACCAGAGCCAATTAATAAAATTTGTTGTTCACGTAAAGGTGCTAAAACTTGCCCGATTTTGTAAATTTGCTCAGCATTCATTTCGATGGGTAAGGAAATTTCAATCACAGGAATATCTGCTTCTGGATACATATGTAATAAAGGCATCCATACACCGTGATCTCGTGGTCGTGTGCTATTTGCATGTGCAGGAATATCTGCTTCTGCAAATAGAGTCAGTATTTCCTCAGCAAGTTTTGGAGCGCCCGCAGCAGGATAACGGATCTCATAAAGTTCAGGGGGGAAACCACGAAAATCATGCCACGTTTGAGCTCGAGTTGATGTACTCACTTCTAGCGCTTGGCTTTCCCAATGAGCAGACATCACAATAATTGCTTGCGGTTTTGGTAAATTATTGCTTAAACGATGCAATGCGGGACCCACTTGTTCAGGATCAAGTGCAAGCATGGGAGAACCATGAGAAATAAATAACCCGGGTAAAGTCTGGAAATTCATAGATAAGCACCTGATTGGAAATACATCATTATCGTGACAAATTCATGAGAACAATGACAGCCCTTAAACATCAACAGATTGTTCTATAATCAGAACAATTTTAAGCACGATGATAAGGATGATTATGATTGATACTCATCGCTCTATAAAGTTGTTCAATCAGTAGAATACGAACCATGGGATGTGGCATTGTCAATTTAGAAAGAGACCAATGCCAAGCTGCTGCTTTGCGAACTGCGTCTGAATGTCCATCAGGACCACCAATCGCAAGAGCAATATCATTGCCTTCAAGCATCCATTGTTTCATGGTATCTGCCAGTTTTTCTGTACTGAGTTCTCGACCACCTACTTCTAAGGCAATTAACGTTTCATTGGGTTTAAGTGCATTTAAAATACTATCGCCTTCAATTTGACAATATTTTAAAATATCTGCTTCGGAATCATTTTTGCCTCGTTTTGCCATCGGGAGTTCAATCACTTGAGTTTGTACAAAAGGTTGAATGCGTTTGAAATAGTCTTCAAATCCAGTTAACACCCAAGCAGGCATTTTTTGTCCGATAGTCAGAATACGAATTTTCATAGAATAAATAGATCGAGAAATTACGCCTATTATAAACAGTGTTCTTTATCGATAGTGATCAGCATGAAAGGGAATAGTCGCTGAAAGTGTATTTATTGATTACGTTGTATAAAAAACGCAGCTCAAAATTGCGTTTGAGCTGCGATCAAAGTGTCATCAGTCTGGAGTTCGGATGACACTAAAAAATGGGTTCACTGAGTCAAGCTTCATCTTTATTTTTATCGACTCTATTTTATTATGCAATATATTGGTTGTTTTTCAACCCAATTATGTAACAAAAAAAGAGAGCCTAAGCTCTCTTTAATTTTCATTTACTTACTTGTTTAATGGCGCGCAGCCTTTGCTTCTTCTACTGGTTTAACAATAGGCGTTTTAGCTAAAGGCTTCGGCGTATCCGTCAATGCTAAAGGTAAGATCTCATCAATACTTTTTACAGCTTTGATTTCTAAGCCTTCTTTTACATTGTCAGGAATCTCAGCCAAGTCACGAACGTTATCTTGTGGAATAAAAACTAATTTAATTCCACCACGGTGAGCTGCAAGAAGTTTTTCTTTTAGACCACCAATACGCATCGCACGACCACCTAGACTCGTTTCACCTGTCATCGCAATGTCTGGACGAATCGCAATACCAGTAAATGCTGATACAAGCGCAGTTGTGAGTGCTAGACCAGCAGATGGACCATCTTTTGGCGTTGCACCTTCAGGTAAGTGAACATGGACATCAGTTTCATCAAAACGTGATGCTTCAATACCTAATTCATCAGCACGAGTACGAACTACAGTCATTGCAGCAGTAATCGATTCTTTCATCACATCACCGAGCGAACCCGTCGTAATGAATTTACCTTTACCTTTCACGGCTGCAACTTCAATAGTAAGCAATTCACCACCTACCGAAGTCCAAGCTAAACCATTTACACGACCGACTTGCGCTTCATCTTCAGCAACACCAAAGTCAAATTTGTGTGGACCTAGGTATTCAGGAAGATTGGCAGAAGTGACATCAACTTGTAAGTTTTTAGACTTCTTGCTAACGGCTTCTTTCACCACTTTACGTGCAATTTTAGACACTTCACGCTCTAGGCTACGGACACCCGCTTCACGTGTATAACGTTGTACGATGTCACGGATTGCTTCTTCGTGAACAGTCAATTCTTTTGCACGTAGACCATTGTTCTTAATCGCTTTTGGAACAAGGTAACGTTCAGCAATATTTACTTTCTCATCTTCGGTATAACCCGGTAGACGAATGACTTCCATACGGTCAAGCAATGCTTCAGGAATATTCATGCTGTTAGCCGTACAGATGAACATGACTTCTGAAAGATCAAGATCAAGATCTAAATAATGATCGTTGAACTTACTGTTTTGTGATGGATCAAGTACTTCCAATAATGCTGATGCAGGATCGCCACGGTAGTCTTGTGCCATCTTGTCAATTTCGTCGAGTAAGAACAGTGGGTTCTTCACGCCAACTTTTGTTAAAGATTGTACAATTTTACCCGGCATCGCACCAATATAAGTACGACGGTGACCACGGATCTCAGCTTCATCACGTACACCACCAAGCGCCATGCGAACAAACTCACGACCTGTTGCTTTAGCAACAGACTCACCAAGTGATGTTTTACCCACACCTGGAGGACCAACTAGACAAAGAATAGGACCACGGAGTTTTTTCACACGAGATTGCACTGCAAGATATTCAACAATACGATCTTTGACGTCATCTAAGCCGTAATGATCTGTATCAAGAATTTCCTGTGCTTTCGCTAAGTTAATGCTGACTTTGCTCGCCTTATTCCAAGGTGTATCTAAAATGACTTCTAGATAGTTACGAACAACGGCAGCTTCGCTTGATGCAGGTTGCATTGCTTTCAGTTTGCGAAACTCGGCTTCAGCTTTTTTGCGTACATGTTCAGGCAAATCTGCTTCAGCAAGACGTTTTTCAATTTCCGCAACGTCATCTTCAGCACCGCCGTTCATATCAGAAAGTTCACGTTGAATAACTTTCATTTTTTCATTTAGAAAGTATTCACGCTGGTTCTTTTCCATTTGACGTTTAACACTGTCATGTAACGTTTGTTCAATTTGCTGTTCAGCAGATTGATTCACCAAATAGCTCATCAACTCTTGCAAATGCGCTTCAAACTCGTCGTGCTCTAAAAAGTTTTGTTTCACTTCAATGTTTAAAGGCACACGGGTCGCAACGAAGAACATCAGTTGTAACAGGTCTTCGATTTTATTAGCTGCTGCAACAAGCTCACGTGCATTGCGTAATTTCGCTTCAGCATATTGAGCGAATAGGGTACGTAATTCGTTTAAGCGAGTTGCTTGAGCTTCCTTATCCAATGGTAATGTAATTGGACTGAGACTGTGCTCGGCAGTCAAGTATTCTTCACCATCAATGATGCGCTCTAATTTAGAACGATGCAGACCTTCAATCAGTACTTTAATGCAGTTTTCATCATTTTCATGATTTACGACTTGTACGATTTTAGCCACAGTTCCATATTGATAGAGGTTATCGTGATCAATTTCTTCTGTAAGCGAATCTTTTTGCGCAACTACAAATACTAAATTGTCACCGTTACGAGCCACATCCACTGCATTGATCGATTTTTCACGACCCACAAATAGCGCAATTTGCATGTGTGGATAGACCACAACATCACGTAATGCTAATAGTGGTAATACACTTGGAACCTGTGGCTCTAAGCTTGATTCATTATTTAAAATATATTCAGACATGGGCACTCCTAATGAGTGACAACGGTGTTGCCATGTTTTTTATAGTGATGTGCATTTCAAAAATTACAAGGGTTTTTACTTAGAAAATATTAAAAAAACTAAATTGGTCGGTTTTTTTCTAAAAAATATTAGAACAATAAGGTTAAGGCTTGAAAATATAGAACTTTTTAGGTGTTAGTAAACCATGAATCGGTTGATCCCATTTTTGTCTAGGTAAAGTTTGATCAATATATTGAAATGTATGAGCGAGACCCAAACGAAAAGGTCGATGCGGCGCACTTGCCAAAGTACGATCATAGAAACCACCTCCCATGCCGATTCGTGTCCCTAAGTGATCACAGGCAAGTAAAGGCATAATTAAAATATCCAAAATGGAAATATGATGACCGCGACTTGCCATGGGTTCTTTCATCCCGAGTGGATGATGGGAAAAGCGTTTATTTAAATATTGACTGGAGCTGATTTTTACCCATACAAGTTCTTGATTCATCGTGCAGATCATGGGTAGGTAAACGAGTTTTTTGTGTTTAAAACAAAGTTGAATGAGTTTGTGAGTGTGCACTTCGCCAAAAGCATGAAGATACAATCCAACGCTTTTTGCAAACTTGAATTGAGGTATTGATCTGAGGCGATTTAAAGCGTCTTGCTCACTTTTTTTATGTTCAAAGCGATTCACTCGTTTTCTTTTTAAACGAATATCTTTTCTGAGTACATGTAAATCACTATTCATCGTATTCAAAATATAACAAAGCCTCGAGAATCATACTTGATTTAAGTGTGCTTAAGTATCTAAATAAATTGAAGTTCTAATCTTGTTGGTCAGTTCTGGATTCTGACAATTCAAAGTAATCACACAGCTGTAGCACTAGACTTAATCAGTGTGCTGTCAAAAATAAGAATAAAATAACAAATTTTGGTTTTATGTGGCAAAAATATCACAAATTGCGTAAAAAGTGCTCTATAATCTTGCTGTGAAAATTGCAAATACTTGGTTATTTCACATATTTAAACAATTAAAAGGAATATTTTAGCGCTATGAATGAATGGGGTGTTTTATTTCATTCGTTACGATATTCACTGTGTCACTTTATAAAAATATTGAAAAGACCATAGGGTAATGTTGAGAGGGGAAAAGTATGTTTGATTCAAAAAATGTAATTGTCTTAGATCAAATGCTTATCTTAACTAAAGAAGGTAAAAATGATTTGGTTTATCACAATGATACGCTGTTGAAAGTAATGATGATCTCTAATCAGCATCTCATCGTCGCCGATGATTACCAAACCAGTTTCTTATTGAAACAGAAGGATGAAAATGTGATTTGGTCATTTATTTAATGTTATGTACTTTTTTGATGAGTATTGATTCAACTGTCTAGATTGATTGATGGAATTTATTGTTTGAGTTCCATCAATATTGGGCAACATTCATTTTCTGTCGTTTTACACTCGTCTAACCATGTGGAAAGTCTTTGCTTAAGACCCATAAGTTCCTGAATTCTTTCATCGATCTTGCTCAATCGTTGTTCAATAACATGTCTCACTTGGATGCGATCTTCTAAATTCAATGTGAGCAATTCTTTAATTTCATTCAGTTGTAATCCAGCATCCTTCGCTTTCTGAATAAAGCTCAAGGTCTCTAAGTCTTGCTGACTATAATGTCGGTAACTTTGAGTACTTTCAGGTACACGCATTAAACCTATACGCTGATAATAACGAATGGTTTCGACATTAACGTGGCAGGATTTTGCTAATTTTCCGATTGTAAGGTTCATTTTCTCATACCTTTGTTGGGATAGTGAAAAAGCACTTGACTCTGTACCTAGGTACAGACTTTATCCTAGTCCTATCGAGAAAGAAAAGATAGGTGTCGTCATGACTCAACAACCATCTTCATGCTGTTCTAAAAATGAAGTATCGCTTGTGTACGAATACATTGATCCAGTTTGCAGTATGACAGTCGCTGAAAATTCGCAGTACTATTTTGATTATCTAGGTATCCGCTATTTATTCTGTTCAGCAGGTTGCCAACAGAAATTCAGCTCAAAACCTGAAAATTATTTAAAATCAGATCAAGATCTAAAATTGACATCATCTTGCTGTGCTAAGCAGCCTCAACAAAAAGCAGGTTCATGTTGTGAAAGTGAACCACAGCAGCCTATTGAATTAGCTCAAACATCTTCTTGTTGTGAGTCTAAGCCAACGAAGCAAAAACTAAGTTCATGTTGTGGCTCTAAACCAGAAGTAGCATCTATTCAAGATGAAGCTAAAAAATCTTCTTCTTGTTGTGGTGGAAAGCATGATCATTCAAGTGAAAGCAATTTAGTTGATACAGAAATTGATCCTGTTTGTGGTATGTCAGTCAAAACCACGACAGATTTAAAAACAGATTATGAAGGTAAAACTTATTATTTCTGTAATCCCTCCTGTCTGGACAAATTTAAACATGACCCTGAATTTTATCTAATTCCAGTCGATCAGCGTCCAGTTCCCGAGGGAGCAATGGACATGGATTATACCTGTCCAATGGATCCTGAAATTGTACAAAAAGGGCCAGGAACTTGCCCAATTTGTGGGATGGCACTGGAACCGATGCAACCCACTTTGGATGATGGACCAAATCCTGAGCTAGTAGATTTTAGTCGACGTTTTTGGACTACATTACCTTTGAGTTTGTTGGTGATGATCTTGGCCATGGGTTCACATATTCATGCCTTTATTTCGCCACATATTCAGCCGTGGATTGAACTTCTTTTAAGTTTGCCTGTGGTGTTATGGGCGGGTTATCCCATTTTACAACGTTGCTGGGTGTCTTATAAAACAGGACATCTGAATATGTGGAGTTTGATTGGTGTCGGGGTACTTGCAGCATTTATTTATAGTGTTATTGCCACGATTTTTCCATCATTCATCCCTATTGAAGCGAAAACAGGACACGGTGTTGCTGTGTATTTTGAAGCAGCATGTATGATTGTTTCATTGAGCTTGTTGGGTCAAATTTTAGAACTAAAAGCACGTTCACAAACAGCAAATTCATTAAAAGCTTTACTGCGTTTACAACCTGCTAAAGCGAAACTTGTGCAGCATGATCAAGTTGTTGAAGTAGATATAGCGATGGTCAAACAAGGTGATATTTTGCAAATATCATCGGGTGAGCAAATTCCATTAGATGGTCTAGTCGTTGATGGAAAGACCTATGTTGATGAATCCATGATGACAGGTGAGCCTGTTCCTGTGAAAAAGGAAAAAGATGACCGAGTGATTGGCGGGACAATTAATCAACAAGGCGCTATTCGAATCCAAACAACTGCTGTGGGTACGAACACGACATTAGCCAAAATGATCCAAACTGTCGCTGATGCGCAACGCTCCAAAGCACCATTGCAACGAATTGCAGATGTGGTTGCAAAATATTTTGTGATCGCCGTACTCAGTATCAGTGTGCTGACTTTTATTGCGTGGATGGTATTTGGGAAAGCACAGTTTGATTTGGCTTTAATGTGTGCAGTCGCTGTTTTGATTATTGCTTGTCCATGTGCTCTTGGCTTGGCAACACCGATGTCAGTGATGGCAACCACGGGTCGAGCAGCTCAAAAAGGTGTGCTGTTTAAAGATGCAGAAGCAATTGAAGCCTTAAGCAAGGTCAATACCCTGATTATTGATAAAACAGGAACATTGACCGAGGGTAAGCCAAGTTTAAAAGAGATTCGGTCTTTATCTGAAGCGTATAGCCAGACACAAATTGAGTTATGGATTGCATCAATTGAACAATATTCGACACATCCAATTGCACAGACATTAACTAAACTGGTTGATCCAAATCAATTGCTCAATGTTTCTGATTTTGAAGATGTCACAGGCTTTGGTGTGAAAGGAAGCATTGATCACCAGACCCTGTATATTGGCAGTCAGAAGCTTATTGAACAGTTGGCGTTGACCTTAGATGCTGATTTAATCCATGAGTTGGATCAAAAACGTGCACAAGGCGATGTGTTTAGTTTTTTGATGTCAGAACAAGAAGTGATTGCCTATATTTCGATTCATGATGCAATCAAACAAAATGCCAAAACTTTGATTGATCAACTACATGCTGATGGAATTGAAGTAATTATGGCAACTGGTGATCATCAGAAAAATGCAAATATGGTTGCAGATGCTTTAGGTATTAAAACAGTCTATGCCAATCTTGATCCTAAGCAAAAACTTGAAATTGTGAAACAAGCACAAGCTCAGGGAAAAATTGTGGCAATGGCTGGGGACGGTATCAACGATGCACCAGCACTGGCGCAGGCGAATGTTGGTATTGCGATGGGAACAGGAACAGATATTGCCAAGCAAACAGCGCAAGTGACTTTAGTTAAAGGGGACATTCAAGGGGTTGCACAAGCAGTTCATATGGCAAAATTAGGGGTAAAAAATATGAAGCAAAATCTTGCATTCTCTTTTGTTTATAATGGATTAGGTGTTCCTGTTGCAGCAGGTTTATTTTATCCACTAACAGGATTATTGCTCACACCAATGTTTGCTGCTGTAGCAATGTCATTAAGCTCGCTCTCTGTTGTGGTGAATGCTTTACGTTTGAATAAATCATAATTCATTTTAAGAAAAATAAAGCCCCTATTCTCATAAATTGAGAGTGGGGCTTTATTTTGACCCAACTGACATCATCAAAATGAATGCAGTCAATTCTATTCCTTTGTTTTATCCTTAACTTGAATCAAAACTATTGGGAAATAGCTAAGGATGGATCTAAAGATGCAAAACAATAAATTTAGTCGTGTTGTAAAATCAATTTTACTGGCTTTGTTGCATAAACCTATGTGTAAAGGCTTTTCATCGATATAATTTTCAAATGAAGAGGCCTACACACAAAATCTACCGCACAACCAATTGGCCTGCATATAATCGAGCACTCATTCATCGCGGAAATATTGCCATTTGGTTTGATCCTGCTACGCAATGGTATGCTCCATCAAAAGGCAAACAAGGGCGAAATCAAACCTACTCCGATGCAGCCCTCCAACGCTGCATCCTTTGGGGCTTATGACACCAAGCAATGCCGTCAGGCCATTGCAGATTGGCAAGCACATACGGTGATTCCACCTAGAAAAAATGCGAAACCATGGAAAGATACAAAGAGTAGCTCGCTAGAGCGAAATGAATGACTTCGAACAGTTAAACGTTTAGGCAGGACACTATGGAAAAAATGGTCAGGCTATATCATCGACGAAGTTTGGTTGAAACTAAAATGCACTGCATTAAATTGTTAGGAGATAACCTCAGTGCAAGGCGTTTTGATAGCCAAGTCAATGAGATTCATGCACGTGTAGCAGTCCTCAACAGATTTACGGAATTAGGTCGACCACTTACCCAAGTTACGCCTTAAATTTAGCTCAATTAGGGGGCTTTGCATTTCAAATCTTTGTGCAACAAAGCCGTGATGAACTATTATAAAAAAGATTTAGAAAATTTAATCGGGATTAATTTAACAGTATAAATTCTATTCAAAATAAATAGTTTATTAAAAAATACTTGAGGTGAAATCATTATTTTTATAATTAAAAAAGTTGCTCCAGAGATGCCGCTGCATGGTCGTTACCCTGAACCCGATGAGTTCAAGGTGGAGGTGACGCATACTTACTGGGTTTCCTACTCGGGGGTAGGCATACACTCAAAATATACAGGACACATCCATAAATTTAAGTATCGGCAGGGGACTAGACGTACTGGCGAACACCCTAGAGACAGTTTTAGTATAACCGATCTTTACACGATGACAATCGCTACTTGTAAAGATAATTATTAATTGATGAGGCTTTGTGCAATTTTACTCAACAGTTTGTTCTATATCTTCCAAAATCGTTTGAAGTAAATGCTCACAATGTGCATATTTCTGTAATGATTTGTTTAAGCTAAACACTTCCTGAGCCATTTGCAGGGCAACCATAATCACAAGCTTGTTATGTTCAACACGTGGGGCATTACGGCGCATGTCATGAAATTTCTGGTTCAGTAATTCAGCAGCACGCTCTAGTTCCTCACGCTTTTCTTCAGTCGTGTTTAGCCGAAACGTCTGTTCAATGAGGCGAAGTTCAACAACAATCGGTTCACTCATGATCAGGTCTCCTCTTGTGTTTCAGCATTTGGGTGGGCAAGTTGCTGAATCTCTTGTGCATGTTGATCCTGTGCTGTACCAAGAACAGCCAGACGCTGGATAATCGCCTCAACTTTAGATTTTGCCAACTCATTTTTTTGTAGCAAGCGATCACGATCTTGTTGTAAATCTTGAATTTCTTGCTGACTATGACGTTGCTGTGCTTGTAACTTCTCTTTATTTACACGTAGATCATTACGTTCAGCCAAAATTTCCTGGAAGCGGTTTTTCAAATCAGTAGTACTTTTCTCTAAACGCCCGTAGCGTTCAGCCAAAGTTGTTGCATCTTGATTCAGTTGTTTAAATTGATCTTGTAACTGAGACAATTGTTCAGTTAAGTTATCAACTTCTTCCTGCTTTTGCGTGATGATGCTATTTTTCTGCACAACTTGTGCATGGTGGTCAGTTTCAGCGAGTTGTTTAGCCTCAGTAAGCGAAGTATTCTCTCGCTCTAAATGATGTAAGCGTGTTTTTAAAACACCAATATGCGCTTGTAGACGCTGTAATTGTTCTAACATAACGAAGGTCGCACAGAGTTGCAATCAAAGGTAATATATACAGCAGTATAGAGATTGGATAAACGAATGCAAGACGATATTTCAGGTTGGACGGAATGGAATGCCCATTTTGATGGGATTGAAGAAATTTCAAGCCCAAGTGAGTTACACGGTTTACTCACAGGTATAGTTTGTGTCACACAAGCGCCAACCACCGATGAATGGTCACAAATTTTAAACACCCTCAACGTGCCAGCTTTACAGTCAGAAGCACTCGAAAGTTTAACGGATGAAGCAGAAGATGTTTCTCATGCTTTGTCAGATGATGAATTAGATTATTTGCCGATGTTGCCAGATGATAGCCATTTGCTTGTAGATCGTGTGCAAGCTTTAGCCGATTGGTGCGCAGGCGTAGTCCTAGGTTTTGGTTTGGCTTCAGGTCATATTCGTGGTGAAGAACAAGAGCTGATTGAACATTTACAAGATGTTGCAGCAGTTGAGTTTGAAGACTCTGATAATGATGAAGAAGGCGAAGAAAGCTATCAGGAATTATATGAGTTTGTACGCCTGATTCCTGTGAGCTTGTCGATTGGTCGTAAAAAGATTGCTGTGGCTGAAAGTTCTTTGTTACAAAATTTTCATGCCAAAAGCAGAAATCAAGATAATCAGCCGACTGATCCGCAAACGGTTGTCGAAATGTTCACCCCACATCGTCCGAGTTAAGGCGGTTTTAAATCTCCCTAAATCCCTCTTTATAAAAGAGGGACTTTCTAGCTGTAGGATAATATGAAATTAACTCAAGCTGATTTTAAACAACGTCGTGATCTTCTTGCTAAACAAATAGGCAGCAATAGCATTGCCATTATTGCAACGCGAGCAGAAATGTATCGTAACCGCGATGCGGATTATAAATATCGTGCAGACAGTAGTTTTTATTATCTGACTGGATTCGTCGAGCCAGAAGCCGTTGCGGTAATCGAAACCTTTGCAGAGGGCGAGGAATATAGCTATAGCTTGTTCTGCCGTGAACGTAATCGTGAAATGGAAATCTGGAATGGCTATCGTGCTGGGATTGATGGTGCGATTGAAATCTATGATGCAGATGAAGCGTATGCAATTGATCTGCTCGATGAAGAAATTATCGACAAGTTGTTAAATAAACAGCGTCTTTACTATCGTATTGGCCAAAATGCGGAATTTGATGCACGTGTCAGCCAATGGATTCAAAAGGCAGATGCACAACAGCGTCGTGGTGGTGCCGCACCCGCTGAAGTGGTTCAGTTAGACCGTATTGTTGATGAAATGCGCTTGAAAAAATCAGCAAAAGAAATTGAATTGATGCAGATCGCATCTAATATCAGTGCAGAGGCGCATACCCGTGCCATGCAAACCGTTAAACCGAATATGATGGAGTATGCACTTGAAGCAGAACTCAATTATATCTTTGGTAAAAAGGGTTGTGTACCTGCTTATAACAGCATTGTCGGTGGTGGTGAAAATGCTTGTATCTTGCATTATGTTGAAAATAACAAGCCATTAAACGATGGCGATTTGGTCTTGATTGATGCAGCATGTGAATATGAGTTTTATGCATCGGATATTACGCGGACTTTCCCTGTAAATGGCAAATTTAGTCCTGAACAGAAAGCACTTTATAATATTGTTTTAGATGCTCAATTGGCTGCCATTGATGCAACTCGTATTGGCAATCACTATAAATATCCACATGAAGTAGCTGTCAAGATTTTAACTCAAGGTTTGGTTGATCTTGGGTTGCTGAGTGGCAATGTGGGTGAGTTGGTTGAGAGTGAAGCATTCCGTCAATTCTTTATGCATGGTACAGGTCATTGGCTCGGTATGGACGTGCATGATGTCGGTGCGTACAAGACTGGCGAAGATTGGCGTGCTTATGAAGCAGGTATGGTTGTCACTGTTGAACCTGGTTTATATGTTGCACTCGATGATGAAACAGTTGATGCAAAATGGCGGGGTATCGGCATTCGTATCGAGGATGATATTGTTGTGACTGAAAGTGGTCCATTGGTTTTGACGAAAAATGTAGTGAAAACTGTTGAAGAGATTGAGCAATTAATGGCTAGTTAAGTCAGAAATATTGATCTAAAGGTTTATTCTAGGATAAGCCTTTTTTATTTGTCGAATTAAAATAAAACACAGACCAAACAAAGTACAAATTCCATTGCTGATTTAAGTTAGAGTAAGATAGTCTCCAAACATCAAGTCATGAAAAACTGATAAGGAATAATATTATGCAGCAACAAGTCATCATTGTCGGTGGGGGTATGGTTGGACTCAGCCTTGCCTTAATGTTGGCAAAATCTAATATCGCAGTAAAGTTATTAGAAGCTGTGAAATATCCAAATTACGATGACGAAAACGTTGCCCCTTATCATTCTAGCTTTGATGCGCGTAACACCGCATTGTCACGCCGTAGCGTGCAAATTTATCAAAAGTTAGGATTGTGGGATGCATTACAACAGCATGCGACCCCAATTTTACAAGTGCATATCACAGAGCAAGGTAGCTTTGGTAAAGCACGACTAGTTGCAGAACAAGAAAAAGTAGAAAGCTTTGGACAAGTAATTGAGAATGCATGGCTAGGTCGAGTATTACTCACCCAAGTTCGTCAGCAGCCTCTGATTGAATTAATTGAAGGGGTGCAAGTGACGTCACTGACACAAGATGCAGATGAGGTTCACATCGAAGCCATGCGTAATGGTGAATATATACACTCGCTCAAATCAAAGTTAGTGATCGCAGCAGATGGTCGTGATTCTTTCTGTCGTCAAGCAATTGGTGTGGGTGTGGATGAACATGATTATGACCAAGTTGCGATTGTCACAACGGTTCAAACCTCTAAACCTCATCAACAGGTTGGTTTTGAGCGTTTTAGCGCATTAGGACCATTGGCGCTATTACCTTTACCTGGTGAATATCGTCGTTCTGTCGTTTGGCCAGTTAAAAAAGGTACTGAAGCTGAATGGTTGGGTGAAGAAAATGATCAGCACTTCTTAGATGCTCTACAAGAAACTTATGGTGATCGTGCGGGTAAATTTGAAAAAACGGGTAAACGTTTTAGTTATCCATTGTCACAAGTTCTGGCTCACAAGCAGGCGGTTGGTCGTGTAGTTCTCATGGGTAATGCAGCGCACACAATTCATCCTGTTGCAGGGCAGGGCTTTAACCTTTGTTTACGTGATGCTGATGTATTGGTTCGCTATTTACTAGAACAGCTAGCGAAGTCTGATGATATTGGTCATCCTGATAATTTATTGGCTTATGAGCAAGCACGTTTAACAGATCAGCAGCGTGTGATTAAGTTCTGTGATTCAGTGGTGCGCGGTTTTAGTAATCAAAATCCGCTTCTTAAATTAATAAGAAATACAGGATTGATTGCATTTGATGTGATTCCTGGCATTAAGCCTTTGGTTGCGAACTATGCGATGGGACTAAAAGCATGAGTGAAATGTTAGATGTCGTCATTGTTGGTGGTGGATTAGTCGGTGGTTTAACAGCGTTGTTGCTAGCACAAGGTGGCGTGCAAGCAACAGTATTGGATGCTGCACCAGTGCTTGATCAAGACAAAACTTTAGCCGTGATGAATCCACGTGTGTTGGCTTTAAGTCAAGCAACGATTCATCTACTAAAGACAGTTGATGTTTGGAATGATTTAGCACGACAAATGCCATATTCAGGTATGCAAGTCTGGAATAAAAATGGTTATGGTGAAATAAATTTTGGACATGCTTCCGAAGAGCAACCTCGTGCAGATCAAGCTTTAGGTTCAATGGTTGAGCCAAGTGTTTTGAATATTGCGATACAGCAAAAAATGTTACAGCAGCTCAAAAATTACCGTACTCAAGTAAAAGTTATTCGCATTGAGCAAATTGCAAAAGGTTGGTCGATTCAACTCGCCGATGGCACGATCCTCAAAACTAAGTTATTGATCGGTGCTGATGGTGCAAACTCATTTGTACGTGAGCAAGCTTATATTGATTTAGATATTTTAGACTACAAACAAGCCGCAATCAGTTGTGCGATTAAAACGACACAACCGAATCAATATATCGCACGCCAAATTTTTCTACCTACTGGTCCACTTGCATTTCTACCTATGGCAAGCTTAGATCAACAAGAAAATGGCTACTGGCAATCAATTGTATGGACTCTACCTGATGATTATGCGGATGAATATTCGAAGTTATCAGATCAGGAGTTTATGCAATTACTGACACGTGAAAGTTTGCAAATGTTGGGTGAAGTGGTCGATGTAAGATCAAGAGCACAATTCCCACTTAAAGCAAGAGCAGCTCAGCGTTATATCAAATCTGGTTTAGCTTTGATTGGAGATGCTGCACATGTCATCCATCCTTTGGCAGGTCAGGGCGTAAATATCGGTTGCTTAGACGCAGCAGTTTTATGTGATGTTTTATTGCATGATTTAAAACGTGGTGTATGGGCAAATGAGCAAACTTTGCTTCGCTATGAACATCAACGTAAAGGTCAAAACGACGCTATGATGCACAGTATGTCAGCAATCGGGTGGTTAGAAAGTTCAGAATTATTTCCATTTGTTTGGGCACGGAACTTTGGTCTAAAACAAGTTGAACAATTCGATTGGTTTAAAGATCGCTTTATGCGACAAGCGAATGGATTAGGGGCTTTACAGCACACTCGTTATGCTTGCTAAAAAACAGTAGATATTTTTTAAACAATCATTTATAAATCAGAGTGAATTTGGTTATAAAAAGCACAATTTAATGAATATTTTGCTTTGATAAATGAGAAGAGCTTGTTAAATTTCATCAAGTTCTGATGACCAAATAACGATGATGAGAGTTTAGTCATTGTGGGGAGAGTAATATGACGGAAATGAATGATTACGACGAAAACACTGAAGATTCTGCGGTAGACGATGAAGAAGCGAAAGCTGCAGAAAGTGGTGCTGATAGCGAAGAGTCAAGTGCCAATGATGCAGATTTGGCTGAAGCAGAAACCTTAACAGTGACTGCTAAACAGAAACAACGCCAAGCTCTAGAAGATGAGGTTGCAGCGTTTTTGGCACGTGGTGGGCGTATTACCGAAGTGCCACCGGGTGAGACTCACGAATAAGCTGAAAAGATTTAAAAGCATCACGACTGTGGTGCTTTTTTATGTTGGTGAGATTCATGCTCACATTCAAGTGGTTGATGTAACTCTTTTAAAATACCACATTGCTGAATTGTACGATATTGAGAGCATTGCTGTTTTAAGTGATAAAGATCTTGCTTGAGATGTTCTAGATTTTTTATTTTCTGAGAAACCTCATTAAGATATTGATCTATTAGATGGTCCACTTCCATACATGTTTGATCTGGTTTTGCGGATAGTTCTTTGAGTTTTTGAATATCGTGCAGCGTAATTCCAAGCTCTCTGCAATGCTTTAGAAATAAAAGCTCTGAAAGCATCTGTTCAGAGTAATAGCGATAATTTCCCGCACTTCTTTTTGCTTTTTCAAGCAATCCAATTTTTTCATAATAACGAATGGTATCGACTGACACACCAGTCTCTTTTGCTAATTGTCCAATCGTAAGATTAATCATGCTTGACTCTGGAGTTACTCTAGGGTTTTAAATCACTATAAAAGATTATGTGAGAAAAGTCATGGCAGGATGTGGATGCAATACAGCATGTGCCCCAGCAAAAAAAATTAGTCCAAAATTCAGAAAAGCACTTTGGATTGCTTTAGTTTTAAATGCAATGATGTTTTTTGTTGAGATTATTGGTGGTTCACATGCACGTTCTGTGTCGTTATGGGCAGATGCATTAGATTTTGCAGGTGATGCCGCCAACTATGCCATCTCATTGGCAGTGTTGTCGATGACCTTGTATTGGCGGGCAACAGCGGCTTTGTTAAAAGGTATTACCATGGCTGTGTTTGGCATTTTTGTTATGATGAAAGTGATGTGGACATGGTGGCTTGGGATCACGCCTGAACCAATGCTGATGGGAACGATTGGTGTACTGGCATTAGTTGTGAATGTGGTTGTTGCATTAATGCTTTATGCATTCCGTGATGGTGATGCAAATATGCGGTCAGTATGGCTTTGTAGCCGTAATGATGCGATTGGTAATATTGCAGTGATTATCGCTGCGGTGGGGGTATTTGGGACAGGAACCATGTTTCCAGATTTAATTGTTGCTTTTATCATTGCATATTTAGGTGTTTCATCTGGTCTTAGTGTCATTCAACAAGCTAGAGCAGAAAGAAAAATAGACCCAGATACTTTCGGTACAAAAGCTTAAAAGAGATTGTTTTGATACTTTATCTTAACAAAGGTGTAGATTTCACAGAAATCTACACCTTTGTTTTTTTTAATCTTTTTGAGTGAGTTCCAAAGCACGTTGATAAGCAACTTTCTTTTTGATACCTGTCAAATCAGCAGCCAATTGAGATGCTGCCTTGACTGATAAATCCTGTAATAAGCGTTTTAGCAACTCATCCAATTTATCTTGCTCCATATCTTTTTCAGCAGTGGCACCACCCACCACAACTACAATTTCACCTTTCTCTTGGTTGTGATCATTTTCAATAAAAGTGACCAATTCTTTTAAAGTCATTTTTTTAATAGTTTCAAAGGTCTTTGTGATTTCACGAGCAAAACCTACAGGTCGATCTTCACCAAATACCTCAGCCATATTTTTTACACTGTCTAAAATACGATGTGGCGCTTCATAGAAAATGAGTGTTTGTGTCTCATCTTTTAGTTTTTCAAGTTGGCTAATTCGTTGTGAAGCCTTTGACGGTAAGAAACCTTCAAAACTAAAGCGATCACTTGGTAAACCTACAGCACTCAATGCTGCAATTGCAGCACAGGCACCTGGTACTGGAATGACGCGGATCTTATGTTCTTGTGCTGCGCGTACTAACTTAAATCCAGGGTCACTAATTAACGGTGTTCCTGCATCACTAATCAGAGCAATACTTTCACCATTTAACATTCTTTGTATAAGTTGATCAATTTTGTTACTTTCATTGTGATCATGGCACGCTGTTAACGGTGTTGAGATATTATAGTGTTTAAATAATTGAGCAGATTGACGAGTGTCTTCTGCCGCAACCACCGATACAGATTTTAAAATATCAATCGCACGAAAGGTCATGTCATCTAAGTGCCCAATCGGGGTTGCTACAACAAATAATTGAGCACTCATAAAAGGTAACTCCCTCATGTATTACAAAAAATATTGTTTGCTGCTAGGTTTGGCAGCGCTTGTAAGTCCTGTATATGCGGACATACTCGTGATTCTACCTGAATCGGGTACGATGGCGCGAGCGAGTCAAAGCATCAAACGCGGTTTTCTGAGCGCTTATACCGCATCTGGCAGTAAAGAAAAAATTATTTTTGTAGATTCTGAAAAAAATAGCATAGATTCAATCTTCAAAAAAAAGCTGACAGCGAAGACTCGATTGGTTGTTGGGTCATTGGCAAGACCTGAAATTGAAAAGGTGATCGAGCTTGATCCAAAAATTCCTGTACTGGCCCTCAATGATGTCAACACACAGTCAGCCAATGTCTGGCAATATAGTCTGGCCAAGCAGGATGATGCGGTTGCCCTCAATCGATTGCTGAAAAAGGATGGGGTGAAAAAATTACTTGTTTTACGCCAGACAGGAACCGAGTCAGCCACTGCGCTGTTTTTCGTGGCATTAATGGCGGAATTCGGTTCAGATATTGAAATGGTCAATCAGTTACCAAAAAAACTCTCAAGAAAAGAGGGCGCGTTGCTATTGGGTGATCATCAATGGATGGAACAACTGGGACCACTACCTGAGAAGAATATTTATGCGACACCCCTGAGTATTGAACAGGGACAGTTCATACCTTTGGGGCTGAGTTTCTGTGATGTACCCGCGCTATATAATGGGCAATGGGCAGATTTAATCGAAGCCTATAAGAAACAACCAGAAACAATGGCATTTCAACGTTTATTAGCTTTTGGAGGAGATGCTTGGACGATAAGTCAACAGTTCTTGGAGCAAACTGGACAGGTGCAGTTCTCTTTTGTTGGGCGCACAGGTGCAATTGAGTTAAAAGACCGTAAAATCTACAGGCAGCCATATTGTTACAGGCAGCAGAAAAATAGCATTGAAATTTTAAAATAAGATATGGGCACAATGGAACAACACAAACATCTTTTGGGACAATGGGCAGAACAGACGGCATTGCTATTTTTACAGTCCCAGCAGTATCAATATGTCAATAAAAACTACCATTCACGTTTTGGAGAAATTGACCTGATTGTCAAACGTGGAAATGAGCTGGTTTTTGTGGAGGTGAAAGCCCGTTCCGAAGGCAGTTATGCAGGGGCCTGTGAAGTGATTTCGTATTCACAGCAACGTAAGATTATTAAGACGGCGCAGTTCTTTTTACAAAGATATCCCAATTATTACAATTTTGACTGTCGTTTTGATGTGATCTGTTTTGATTTTCCACAGAAACTTGCAAAAACACTACAACCAGATTTTTCAAAATTGAAGTATGATCAGCAATGGATTAAACATGCGTTTACTTTGGATTGAGATACGGTTGAGTCATTTCAAGAAAAGTGCAGTAGATTGAAAAAGTTAGTGGATAGGGAGTCTTGCCAAGTGTTGAAACGTTTAACGATGACGTTGGTTTGCGTTGCAAGTTTATCGGGATGTGCGAGTTTTATTTCTGGTGGAACAGGATCGGCGCCTGTTGGTACAAGCAGTGGTGAACGCAGTTTAGGGCAGGTTTTTATTGATTCCTCAATCAAGCGTACTGCAAATATCAACCTATACAAACTAGACCATCGCTTTAAGCAGTCACGCATCAATATTGAAAGTTTTCATAGTAATGTTTTATTAACAGGGCAAGTTCCTGATCCTTATTTGAAACAATTAGCAGAAGACAATTTAAGAGCGATGAGTGATGTAAAAGCTGTGCATAACTACATTACTGTTGGTGATAAAGTAAATTACAACACGATTATGCAGGACTCTACTGTGACTGCAAATACTCGTGGTTTGCTAATGAGAGCACCTGTTGTATCTGACAGTAAAGTATTAGTTCATACTGAAAATGGCATCCTTTATGTGATGGGGCGTTTAAATACTGCTGAGATAAGAGACTTAGATGATGTCTTACAAAAAGTTGGTAATGTGAGTAAAATCGTGACACTGATTGATAATATTGATCAACCATCTGGAACGGTAGCAAGTGCTACAGCAGCAACACCGATGATTGGTGGTGCTTCAACACAACCTTTAGTTGAAACTCCAGTTGCAATTGATCCTGATCAGACTGAACCAGCGACTATTACTCCGACTAAACCCTAATCTATGAAGCAACTTATTCAACAAGTACAAGAAAATGTTATACGGGCGAAAAACTTTTATCAGGAATTTCGCCTGTATGATTTAGCAAGCTATTCGATGAATTATCTTACGCCAAAGGATACTTTTGAAAAAGAAGAACATCTTGCTTATGGATTAAAAGCCAGAAATCGACTGGATCTTTATCGAACCAAGAATCCAAAGAAACAAAAACCTTTGATTGTTTTTGTACATGGTGGATCATGGCAACATGGTAATAAGAGAGATTATTTATTCATTGGCGAAACCTTTGCTCGAGAAGGTTTTGATGTTGCTGTTATTAATTATCAACTCGCTCCAGAGAATATCTTTCCAGCATTTGTCGATGATCTAGCGCAAGCGATTCATTATTTGAATCAAAATAAAGTTAAATTGAATATTTCAACCGATAACATCATTTTGATGGGACATTCTGCGGGTGCCTTTAATGTGATGTCTGTGGTGTATTCTGCTCAGCCTCAGCAATTTAAATATACAGATAATATTAAGGCAATTGTTGGTTTGGCTGGCCCGTATCATTTTGACTATAAAGATGATCCTTTATCTGAACATGCATTTGATCCAAAAACATCGTACCAACAAGTGATGCCGTATTATTTTATTCATCCGAATAAGATTAAACATTATCTATTGATGGCTGAGAATGATCAGTTGGTTGGTAATCATAATAGTTTCGATCTTGATAAGGCATTGAGAGAAAAGGGTAATCATAGCCATGTGATGATTATTCCTAAAACTGGACACATTACCATTGTGGCGACTTTGGCCAGTTTTATAAGTCATTACTTCAAAACCAAGCGAACGATTTTGCATTTCTTAGATGAAGCTTTAGAAGATTAAATAAAAAAAGCATCTTGATTAAGATGCTTTTTTATTATCAACGATTTGCATAATCATTGCATGTGCAATACTACCTTTAAATGGAATTTCAGGTAGTTGATCAAACTTAAAGAATTGAGCCTCGCTAATTTCTTCCACTTGTAATTGAATATCACCTGAATCATATTCAGCATGAAAAGCAATCATTAAATTACTTGGAAATGGCCACGGTTGGCTCGACATATAACGAATATTTTTTAGTTTTAAACCGACTTCTTCAAAAGCCTCTCGTTGCACAGCTTCTTCTAATGTTTCTCCGACTTCAACAAATCCGGCAATTAGCCCGTACATATTACTTTTATTATGCGCCGATTTCGCAAGTAAGATTTCATCATCACCTTTGGTAATGATTGTAATAATACAAGGCTGAACGCGAGGATATTGATGATAGCCACAAGCTGGACAAACCATTGCGTATTCTTTGGCGTGAATTTCAGTCATATGACCGCAATGGCTACAGAATTTATGATTACGTCGCCATTCTAATAGTTGGACTGCTCGACTGGCTTGAAGAAATTCTGTAGTTGACCATGACTGAATCAGTTCACGGATTGGAACGAGCTGATAGCCATCCGGAATGGCTTCATTTTCAAGTAGATCACGCGCAATAACGTGATCATTATGATTCAAGGGTAAATCACTTGCTAACTTTTCAACTTCTGGCAGTTGAAGATTTTGGTCGACTAGCAGTTTTTGGTGTTGAAAAATATAAGCAAGTGATAGTTGAGTCATTATGCGGCTATGTTTTGTAATTGCTGACTGCTTGATAATGCCACATCAAACATAGATTGCAATACAGGTTGCTTATTGTTTAGGTTATCAACGAGTAAATCTAAACCAGCAACAACATTTAGAATGCAGTTAATTTGCTCAGCATCAATCGCTTCGTTCTGATTCAAACGATGCTGTGCAAAATGTGCTGCACCTAACAGTGCAGTTTGTTGAGCAGAGCTACCTAAGAATAAGGCAGCGCCTGATAACTCATTCAGATATACAGGAAGGGCTTCTAATGTATTAGATGTTGGATCTTGTACATACGAACTTAAGGTTTGAGTCAATGTTTCAATCAAAGTCTTAGTTTCAGTCAACAATGCTCGATGAGCTTCATCTAAGCGATCTAAAGAAATTTGCATATTGTTGACGCGTAATTGTAAACGACTGGAAGTGTAATTACGCTCTAAGATACCGATTGAATTCATCGATGCCAAAATGCTATTCATTAAATGTTGAATAGAAGTTGCATCAGTTAATGTATTCGGTTGACTCAATTTTTCAGCTTGCTGAGTTAATTCTTTAGCTGCTTCATTTAAGTTAAGTACCTTAAATACATTAGAAAGTTGTGTTAACTTTTGCTGTAGTTCTTGGGTTTTTTCAGCCGACATATTTTGATGGTTATACTCAATTTCATTACGAATTTGAGCCATTTCATTTGTTATTAATTGACTGATTGTATGTACCGTTTCATAGTCAGGACCGTATAAATGACGACTCAAAACTTGAAGTTGAGTATCACTGAGTAATTCATCACCAATGTTCAATTGTTGACGAATATGTTGTGATAAATCATCTTCTTGACTGATGCAGATCGTCAAAATATCTGCCAAATCAGCAATACTGTTTTGATAAGTTGTTGGTTGAGCCAAGAATTTTGCAATATTCGTTTCGATTTGAATAAGGGTACGTAAACGTGCTTCTGTAATCAAAAGCTCATCAATATGTCCTAAGCCTACATTGACCAATTGCCAATATTGTTGGCTCGGTAGATTGTTGGCTAAACCTGCAAGGTAAACACCAACGAGTTTAATTCCTTGTAAATCGAGAGGAGATTCACTTTGTTTAATCAGCTTGTTTAAGCATAATTTATAAAGTTGGTGGATATATTTCGATTGTTCCAAACTTGGTGCTTGTGGCAAATTAAAGTTTGGTGTCATGAAATCCAGTAACGGTTGAAGCGTTTGACCTTCTTTGGTAATTGGCTTGCCTAAAGCTTTCTCCAAGCGATTAAGCGTATCAATTAAGAACTGAGGTACTTTGACTTCACGTAAACAAATAAACTCAATATAGCGTTTTAACATCGTTGTACCTTCACTGAGAGCAACGATATCGCTAGTTTTAATTTGTTGCGGTTGAGCCATGATTTGACGCATAAGCTCAGCTGAATATTGAGTGATTTGTGCTAAATGAGGCATATCAATTAATGCAAGTACTTGTGTGCACTGTTCGAACTGATTAAGTGCGTCATCAATACCAAAAGGCAATGCTTGTTCTTCGGCAAGCGTATTGACCGCTGTCTCCACCAATTTAATCGAATTGTCGATCTCATTTTTTATTATTAATAATGCAGTTGGGTCGAAATGAATCGAGGTTTGGTAAGACATATGACCTACACCTTTCCTAAGTTGTTATATCCATGAACCTCCTAGAGTAGGAGGCAAAATCACTAACAGTTAATATAACTTAAGTTTGAAAACTTGAAATACAAAAAATTACGCTCAACAGCAAATTTATTTTGCAAAAAGGCAAGCGCTTCCATGTTTTTGCTCAAATTGTTTGACCCAAGTCTCATGTTCATTTAGTTCATGTTCTGATGGATAGATAATTGGTAAATCTACTTCGATACGAGAACGAATGGTTTTATTTTGGTTTTGTTCATTTTGTGAAAGGGCATCCATATCAAAAGAAACTTGTCCACCCGTCATTGCGAGATAAACATCAGCCAAAATTTCAGCATCGAGTAACGCACCATGGAAGGTACGATCACGTGCAGGAATTTCATAACGGCGAACTAAAGCGTCTAAAGAGTTCTTTTGCCCAGGATGTTTATTTTTAGCTAAAGCCAGTGTATCTGTAACTTCGCAAACATCTGATAGTAATGGCAGACCAACACGTTTGAACTCCATATTTAGGAAGTTCATATCGAATGTCGCGTTATGCGCAATAATTTCAGCGCCTTGTAAAAAATTAAACAGTGTGTCGGCAATTTCTGCGTATTTAGGTTTATCTTGCAAAAACTCGTCGCTGATACCGTGAATATCCTCAGAGTCACCTACAGGTTTTTCTGGATTGATATAAATATGAATTGAGCTTCCCGTAAGTTTACGATTGATCATTTCAATCGCACCAACCTCAATAATACGGTCACCATCTTGGAAATAGAAACCTGTAGTTTCGGTATCCAGAATAAGTTGGCGAGGGCCTTGTAAGTGTACTTTTGCCTCAGTAATAACAATCTGAGGGTGAACTTTCGCTGTTGATGTATTTGGGCTTATTGAGTGACTCATTACAGCTACATCAGGATTAATTTCCTCGATACTGATCTCTTCGACTTCTTCAACCAAGTTATCAATATCTTCATCAAGGTCGAGACCAAATGGGTCATCTAATAACCAGTCAGATTCAGGCTTTTTTGTATCAGCGTTAGCCTGCACGAGAGATTTCATTTGTTGAGCCGTTTGTTCGGCACCCAGATTGGCCAATTGATCAGCCATTTCATTACCAGCATGTCCAGCATGCCCTTTGATCCAATTCCATTCAATTTTTCGGTTAGCGCAAACAGCATCTAACTTTTTCCATAAATCAGGATTTTTAACATCTTTCCAATTTTTCTTTTTCCAACCATGAATCCATTCAGTAATACCTTGTTTAACGTAATTGGAATCAGTCCAAATAATCAGATGTGCGTCTGTAGGGCAAAAACTTACACCTTCAATCGCAGCTTGCAGTTCCATTCTGTTATTGGTTGTTTCAGGTTCTCCGCCACAAAGTTTATGTTCACCTTGTTCGGTAATGATATATGCACCCCAACCACCTAAACCTGGATTGCCTTTACATGCGCCATCAACATAAAGTGTGATTGTTTGAGACATAGTTAAACCTAAAGTTAAAAGTTTGTGTTGTATTGCGAGATTACATTCATAAAAAACGATGTTTTATTTGAATGTATATGGCTAGAGTTTAGCACTCTAGCTAGATAAGTTATATTTTAAAGCTTAATTCTGGTGTTGAGCGGTTACAAAACTCATATTTTTTAATTTCTTGTAACATTTCCATGCAAATCACGTTAAATTATTGCCTTGTCTAAGTGACATGCTTTACTACAATGGCAAATCAAAGAAATAAACTAGCGTGAGTTGACTGGAAGTTTTTATGTATAAATCGAACACATTGGTGCTGCAAACATCTGCAACATCATTATTCAAAATCACTGTACTCACTTCTGCTCTAACTGCGTTGGGAATCACGACAGGTTGTTCCTCAACACCACAATCAAACAAAGTATCATCATCTAAGCAAGTTGGTTCAGGTTATTTAGATGCAAGTAGTTTAGATTCTTTAGAAGATTTATTATCAGCTACCGATATGCGCGCTGTTGAAGGTGATCGTTTATTGGTACTGAAACACGGTGATGTGTGGAAGCGAATGACGGTTGGATTCAAAATGGATTTAAACCATTGGGATTCTCGTATTGAAGCACAACGTAGTTGGTTTATTTCTCGTCAACCATATTTAGATCGCTTAAGCGCGCGTGCCAGTCGTTATTTGTATCATACGGTTAAAGAAGCTGAACGCCGTGGTATGCCAACCGAATTGGCTTTACTTCCTGTTATTGAAAGTTCTTACGATCCAGCTGCAACCAGTAGTGCAGCAGCAGCGGGTTTATGGCAATTTATCCCAAGCACGGGGCGTATTTATGGTTTGCAGCAAACCAGTCTATATGACGGTCGCCGTGATGTGGTTGAGTCGACACGCGCTGCTTATGAGTTTTTAGGTAGTTTATATAATCAATTCGGTTCATGGGAATTGGCTTTGGCTGCTTATAACGCAGGACCGGGTCGTATTCAACAGGCGATTAACCGTAACCGTGCAGCAGGATTGCCAACAGATTACTGGTCATTAAAACTTCCGCAAGAAACCATGAACTATGTTCCACGCTTCTTGGCGGTTGCTCAAATTATTAAAAATCCAAGTGCCTATGGCGTAAGTTTGCCGCCTATCGCAAACCGTCCACACTTCCGTGAAGTTGGTTTAGCTGCACCTTTGGATATGAATCAAATTGCTTCAATTACAGGCTTAAGCCGTGCGGAATTGTATGCTTTGAACCCTGCTCATCGCGGTGAAACCGTTGATCCAATGAGCCCAATGCGTATTTTAATTCCTGCAGATTTAAGTCCGTCAGTCGATGCGAAATTACGTTCTGGAAAAGTAAGTTCAGGTGGTTTCTGGGCAAGCAATAGCCAACCACCTGCAATGAATAACAATACATCTAATGTCGCTACTACCACAGTTCGAACCAATATCAACTCAGGTCAGACGATTACACCGTCAACTAAGACACCACCGCCTTTAACGGCAAGTAATACAGTAGTAACGCGCCCAACAACATCAACGCTGACTAAAACCAATACACCACGAGGTTCTGATGCATTAGCTTCATTTGCTGCTGCTGCTGATGTACCTAGTGCCCCGCGTATTCCCGTTGCGATTACACCAGCGGAAAATGTAAAGCCAGTTAAGATTGAGCCACCGATTTCGGTTAAAGAGCGTGAACAAATTATTGCCGCTGTAAAAGAAACCGGCGAGAAGAAAACAGTTACTCAAGTATTAGAACCACAAGCGACACAAGCAGAAAAAGACCAAGTCGTTGCTGAAATTAAAGCAATTGCACCTCAAGGTACAGAAATTGTCGATCCATTTGATGGCAAGATTAAATTAACAGCAATTCAAACTAGCCAATCTGTTGCTGATCAGAAAGGCGTTGAGGTCAGCAAGGGCTTTGCTTATCCAAAGAACTTAGTTGAAGATGCAGCGACAGCAAATAGTGAAGATGCCAAACGCAATCAAGGAAAGCCGTATATTAAAACGGATACAGATGTTGTTGTGGTTGCACCGAAAGGAAAACGTAGCACTTATGTCGTGTTACCAGGCGATACCTTGGCTTTGATTGCACAAAAAAATGGTGTCAATTGGCGTGATATCGCAACGTGGAACCAGATTGATCCGACTGGAACTTTATTTGTAGGTGCAAGCCTGTATTTATATGATGCAAAACCACAGGTTGTTGAGGCTGCAAAAGTCGTTGAGCGTAAACCTGAGAGTTATGTCGTACAATCAGGGGATAATCTTACCAATTTAGCAACCCGTTTTGATTTAACTTTAAAACAGTTAGCAGACTATAATAATTTATCAGTGACAGATAATTTATTTGTTGGCCAAAAACTAACGCTCAAAGAACCAAAAAACAATCCACGGAACACTCAATTAAACGCGCCACAACAGTCAGCTCGCACTGTCGAAAATAAAGCAACGACGATGCAAAAGGTAGCCACGAAATCTTATACAGTGAAGCGTGGGGAATATTTAAAACTGATTGCTGATCGTTATGCTTTATCTAATCAAGAATTGGCTGATTTAACTTCTGGTTTGACTGCAAGCAGCAATTTATTTGTTGGGCAAAAAATTAACGTACCGCTGCATGAGGTTTCAAAAACAGAAGAAACTGTCGAACCTAAAAGTGCGGTTAAATATGAAAATGTAACAGCATCAAGTAACTATAAGACAGAGTCCTATATTGTACAGCGTGGTGATACTTTATCGAGTATCGCAACAAAATCTAAAATTACATTGAGTGAATTGGCTGAACTGAATAACTTCAAAGCCAACAAAAGTGTTCGTTTAGGGCAAGTTTTAAAAGTGCCAGCAGGTTCAACGATTCCTGAGCAATATGTCGTGCAATCTGGTGATAGTCTTAATGCGATCGCAAATAAATATCAGCTTACTGTGAATTATATTGCTGATCTAAATGGTTTGGAGCGCACAGCAGGTGTTCGCGTTGGACAAAAGCTAAAACTCACAGGTGATGCACCAAGCAAAAATAATCTCAGTGCAAATAGCAAGTTAAAAGAGAAAGAGCGTGAAGAAACTGCACCAGATGTTTATACCGTAAAATCAGGTGATACTTTAAGCAACATCGCGAGTCGTTATTATTTACAACTAGATTATGTAACTGCTTTAAATGGTCTATCTCGTGGTAGTAGTGTTCGTGTTGGGCAAAAGCTAAAACTTACGGGTGATGTACCAAAAGCTGAATCAGCAAAATCTGAAAATAGTAAAAACAGTGCTAAGTCTACGCCAAGCAAGAATACTGAAAAATATACGGTGAAGGCGGGTGAGTCTCTAAATAGTATTGCGAACCGTTTTGGACTGTCTGGTCGTGAATTGGCTGAGTTAAATGATTTGAAAGCCAATGCAAGTTTGCAACGTGGTCAAAGTATTTTAGTCCCTAAAACAGTGACTGAATACAAAGTAAAACGTGGTGATACTTTGATTGGTCTAGCAAGTAAATATGGTATGGATACTAGTGCACTTGCTGAAATGAATGATTTCACTCCAAGTACACAACTACGTATTGGTGATGTGATTAAAGTTCCAAATCTGTAATTAGGAATGAATCAATTTGTTTTAGTTAGAAGGCTTAGTCTATTCTATGGACTAAGCCTTTTTGCTCAGTTCGTATGCGCCACCATGCAGACGACACCTTATTTAGCCATGCATGTTCAACCTAAATATGCAAAGTTAAATGCGATGCCTTATGCCAATCCGAATGCACCTAAAGGGGGAATGCTCAGTCAATCTAGTTTAGGCACATTCGATAATTTAAATAGCATGAATGGCAAAGGGAGTTCTACGGAAGGTGTAAATTATCTTTTTGATAGTTTAATGGATCGTGCTTTAGATGAGCCACGCGTCATGTACCCATTATTAGCTGAGAAAGTGAGTTACGATCCTGATCATCTTAAAGATGTGATCTTTCATTTAAACCCTCAAGCCCGTTTTAACAATGGTCAGCCCTTGACCGCAGAAGATGTTAAATTTACTTTTGATACTTACCAAACCAAAGCCAATTTAGGCTTTCAAATGTATTTGTCTGATTTAGCAAAAACAGAAGTGCTTTCTAAGTATCAGGTCAAATTTATTTTTAAGTCCAAGAATAATGTGGAAATGCCACTGATTTTGGCGAGTCTACCGATCTACTCAAAATTGGATTGGAAAAATAAAGATTTTACGCGTGTGACATTGCAACCGATTGTAGGTTCAGGACCTTATATTGTTGAGCGAATTGATGCAGGGCGGAGTATCACTTATAAACGCAGTCCAAACTATTGGGCCAAGGATTTACCAGTCAATAAAGGGCGTTATAATTTTGATCGACTCAAATATGTGTATTATCGAAATTTAGATGTTAGTTTTGAGGGTTTTAAATCTCGCCAATTTAATTTATATGAAGAAAAAAATATTCGTAATTGGATGACAGCTTATCATTTTCCCGCCGTGCAAGCAGGTCAGATCAAAAAATACAAAGCACGTTTGGGGACACCGCTCGATATTCAAAGCTTGGTATTTAATATTCGTCGTTCACCACTGAATGATATTCATCTTCGTAAAGCCCTTACGTATGCTTATGATTTTGAATGGCAAAATAAAGCTTTATTCTTTAATCAAAATCAGCGTTTACAAAGCTATTTCGATAATACTGATCTGGCTGCAACAGGTCGACCCAGCGCCGCAGAATTAAAAGTCTTGAAACCTTTCTTCGCTCAACTAAATCCAGTCATACGACAAGGTGTGTTAGCAGATTGGCATTATCCTGTTTCTGATGGTAGTGGTTTCAATCGGCAGAATTTATTGGTTGCACAAAAGATTTTAAAAGATGCTGGCTATGTGATTCGTCGTAATCAATTATATGATCGGCAGGGTAAAGCGATTCGTATTGAATTATTAATGCAGCAAGAAAACCCACAACGTGAGTTGATGCCTTTTGTGCGTAATTTGAATCGTTTGGGAATCCAAGTTAACCTCAGACAGGTGGATGTTCCGCAATATGTGGAGCGAATCCGTCATCAGGATTTCGATATGATGATGTTGAAATTGCCACAGACATTGACACCCGGTAAAGAGCAAGCCCAGTTTTGGGGGAGTGCTGCTGCGGATGAAGCAGGAAATTATAACTATTCAGGGATAAAGAACCCTGCAATTGATCAGATGATTAACAAAATTGTCGCCGCAAAAACCCGAGAAGAAGTCGTCTTGTATACTCATGTCCTCGATCGTTTATTGCGTGCAGGGTATTATCAAATTCTGACCTATGGTAAACCTGAGCGATGGTTTGCTTATTGGGATATGTATCAGCAACCGAAAATAAAACCGAAACTTTCTGTAGGATGGGAATATTGGTGGGTGGATCGTGTAAAAGCTAATAAACTCGATCAACCAATACGAAAATCTGACTTAAAATAATGAAGGATCTTATGAGATGGTTCACTATATTCTGAAAAGAATGTTATTGATGATCCCGACATTATTTTTCATTGTGTTGATTAACTTTATTATTGTCCAAATTGCGCCAGGTGGACCTGTCGAACAAGCCATCCAACATATACAAAATGCACAGGGTTTAGGTACAGGAGCAAGCGCTTCATCTAGCCTAAGTAACTTGGCGCAATATCAGGGTGCACGTGGGCTCAGTCCTGAAATGATTGATAAAATTAAAGAACAATATGGTTTTGATCGTCCTGCACATGAGCGTTTCTGGTTGATGATCAAAGGCTATTTAACATTTGATTTTGGTACAAGCTTTTTTAAAGATAAACCTGTTACGCAATTGCTTTATGAAAAACTGCCTGTCACTTTGTCTCTAGGCTTGTGGAGTACCTTTCTGATTTACCTGATTGCGATTCCATTGGGCATCAAGAAAGCCAAAAATAATGGTTTGCTGTTTGATCAATCGACTTCGTTGTTGCTGGCGGTGAGTTATGCCATTCCATCCTTTGTCTTTGCGATTCTGCTCATTGTTTTCTTTGCAGGTGGGAGTTATCTACAGTGGTTTCCATTACAAGGATTAGTCTCTGAAAACTTTAATCAGTTAAGTTTTTTCGCCAAAATAAAAGACTATCTATGGCACATGAGTTTGCCGATTCTGAGTATGGTATTGGGGAGTTTTGCTGCACGAACCTATCTGACCAAATATTCTTTTGTAGAAGAATTAAAGAAACCGTATGTTCTGACGGCACGATCAAAAGGTTTAAATGAAAATCAGGTACTTTATGGGCATGTTTTTCGTAATGCCATTTTAGTGGTGGTTGCAGCTTTGCCCGAAGCATTGGTGGGTATTTTCTTTGTCGGCAATTTATTTATCGAAATTATTTTTAATCTCGATGGGATTGGTTTATTGGGCTTTGAAGCAATCACCCAACGTGATTATCCTGTAATTTTTGGAACTTTGTTCTTATTTACCTTATTTGGAATGATTTTACGTTTAATTGGTGATTTGCTTTACCAAATGATTGATCCTCGGATTGATTTTGAAGCGAGGGGGGGAAAATGATGTCACCTCTGATGCGCGCACGATTTCACCGTTTTAGACAAAATAAATTGGGCGTCCGTTGTCTCATTCTATTTTTAATCATTTTTATTTTGTCATTATTTGCTGAGATTATTGCTAACGATAAACCTTTGTTGGTTCGTTATCAGCAGTCTTTTTATTTTCCTATTTTTAAAGACTATCCAGAAACCACGTTTGGTGGTGTCTTTGAAACGGCGACAGATTATCAAGACCCTGCGGTAAAACAACTAATTCAAAATCAAGGCTGGATGATTTCTCCACCCGTTGCATTTTCTTATCAGTCACCAAATCTTTCGCTTACTGTACCAGTTCCCTCCAAACCGAGTTCACAAAACTGGCTTGGAACGGATGATCAGGGACGAGATGTATTCGCTCGTATTCTCTACGGTTTACGTGTTTCTCTCCTATTTGGCTTTGCTCTGACACTTTGTTCCGCCGTGATTGGTGTTATTGTCGGTGCAATTCAGGGCTATTACGGTGGTTGGATCGATTTAATTGGGCAGCGTATTTTAGAGGTATGGGGTGGTTTACCTATGCTTTTTATCGTCATGATTTTGGTCAGTATGTTTAGCCCTAGTGTCTATTGGTTGTTTTTGATCATGTTGTTGTTTGGTTGGACAGAATTAGTGGGTTTATTCAGAGCAGAGTTTTTGCGTGCCCGAAATTTTGACTATGTTCGTGCGGCTCAAGCTTTGGGTGTTCGTGATCATCAAATTATCTTTAAGCATATTTTACCCAATGCCATGAGTTCTAGCTTGTCGCAAATACCTTTTATGTTGACCGCCAATATTATCGCTTTAACTGCATTGGATTTTCTTGGTTATGGTTTACCACCAGATGCTGCTTCACTTGGGGAGTTGTTATTGCAAGGCAAGAATAATCTCGATGCACCTTGGTTGGTGCTTTCAGGATTCTTTACGCTAGCGATTGTACTTTCTTTATTAATTTATATTGGGGAGGCGGCACGTGATGCATTTGACCCAAGACGATAATACAGTTTCGAATCCAGCTTTATTAAGAGTTAAGCAACTTAGCATTCACAATGAAACAGGACATCGTCTTGTGGAAGATTTAAGTTTTGATGTTTATCCTGCACAGACTATTGCGATTGTGGGAGAAAGTGGGTCTGGTAAATCAATCAGTGCGTTAGCTTTATTGGGGTTGTTACCCAATAATCTAACAGTACAAGGACAAGTCGAGTTTGCAGGTCAAGCGCTGTTGTCTTTAAGTCCAGTTCAGTTACAGCAGATTCGAGGCAAGCGGATTGCCATCATTTTCCAAGAACCAATGACTGCATTAAATCCTTTGCATCATGTCGAAAAAATGATGGCTGAAAGCCTGATTTTGCAAGGTATTTCTAAAGCGGATATTCGACAGCAGACGCTTTCTTTATTGCAGGATGTTGGGATTGATGAAGCAGCGCAAATCCTGAAATGCTATCCACATGAGTTGTCTGGTGGGCAACGACAGCGTGTGATGTTGGCGATGGCTTTAGCTTTAGAGCCAGAGATTTTGATTGCGGATGAACCAACAACAGCTTTGGATGTGGTTTTACAGACGCAAATTTTAGCTTTATTAAAAAAACTACAACAGCAACAAAACATGGCGATGATTTTGATTAGCCATGACTTAAATCTTGTTAAGCAATATACAGATCATGTGGTCGTGCTGAATCAAGGTCAGGTAGAAGAGCAGGGCAGTACGACTGAAATTTTTACACACCCCAAAACTGCATATACACAAAATTTACTCAATCACGACTTTGGACAAGCTCTATCGCTAACGCCGAGCGAGACATTACTTGAACTAAAAAATGTCACGGTCAAGTATCCTATCAAACGTGGTTTATTGAACCAAATTAAAGCGTATAAGGTCGCAGCGGACTCAATAAATTTCAATTTGTCCAAAGGCGAGGCTTTGGGTATTGTTGGTGAGAGTGGTTCGGGAAAATCATCCTTGGCTTTGGCGATTGCACGTTTGATTTCAAGTGAAGGCGAAATTTGCTTTCAGTCTGAAGATTTGAATCGGCTTAATCAAAAGCAATTACGACCATTGCGTCGTGATTTTCAAATTGTATTTCAAGATCCATTTAGTAGCTTGAATCCTCGTATGTCTGTTGAGCAAATTATTGCGGAAGGGCTTCACCTTCAAAATATTACCAAGCAACGATCTGATGAGGAAATTGATGACGTTTTAACGAAAGTTGAACTCTCTTTAGAGGATAAAAACAAATATCCGCATCAACTTTCAGGTGGTCAACGACAAAGGGTCGCACTGGCACGCGCTTTAGTTTTAAAACCGAAGCTGATTATTCTAGATGAACCAACTTCTGCCTTGGATCGAGTAACACAACGTTCAATCATTGCGTTATTGCGTCGTTTACAGCAACAAGAGCAGATTAGTTATTTATTTATCAGTCATGACTTGCAAGTCATTAAAGCTTTGTGCCAAAAAGTCATGGTGATGCATCATGCGAAAGTATTGGAATATCAAGCAACAACACTTTTATTTAGTCAGCCTCAAACAGCGTATACCCGTCAATTGATTGCCGCGAGCGAATATTAGCATTGAAATTAAATTGACATATGATATTGTCAATTTATCGGAAGAACGCTTGACAGTTACAATAATTAGATTAAATTAGAGCAAATACTCTAATTGAGACAGAGGATGACCATGAGTCAGATTGCAGACAGTATTCAAATTCGTAATACCACATTTAAAAACCGCATTATAAAAGGGGCAATGAGTGAAGCACTTGCTAATCACGAAGGGCAGCCAAATGAATTGCACATAGGATTGTATGAGGCATGGGCAAAAGGTGGTTTAGGTTGTGCGATTACAGGCAATGTGATGGTCAATATTGCTGCCAAAAATGAGCCCGGTGTGGTTGCGATTGAAACTGAACGTGACTTAGCAAAATTAAAGCAATGGGCTGATGTTGGTAAAAAATATGGCATGGTGCAATTGATTCAATTGTCTCACCCTGGTCGCCAATGTCCAAAAGGTTTGAATAAAGAAACTGTTGCGCCATCGGCAGTTCCTTTTAGTCCAATGCTGGCGACCATGTTTGGCACACCGCGTGAACTGACCCATGATGAAATTCTGGATATTATCCATCGTTTTGCTACCGCCGCCGCTATTTGTGAAAAAGCAGGTTTTGAGGGGGTACAATTGCATGGCGCGCATGGTTATCTGATTAGTCAGTTTTTATCACCATTGACCAATAAGCGTACTGATCAATGGGGTGGTTCAATCGAAAACCGTACTCGTTTCCTACTGGAAATTTATAAGGCAGTACGTGCAGCCACTTCTGAAAATTTCATTATTTCTGTTAAATTAAACTCTGCCGATTTTCAGCGTGGTGGAATCACAGAGGAAGATGTTATTACTGTATTCAAGGCAATTGATGCTGTGGGTATTGATCTGATTGAAATCTCAGGTGGAACCTATGAAGCCCCAGCAATGGCAGGTGCAAAAGCCGAATCACGTAAAGCCAGTACCATTGCCCGTGAAGCCTATTTTCTTGAATTTGCTGAAAAGATTCGCCAGCAGGTATCCTGTAAATTGATGGTGACGGGTGGCTTCCGTACCGTTGCAGGTATGAATGCCGCACTTGAAAGTGGCGCATGTGACTTTATCGGCATTGCTCGTCCATTGGCAGTTGAGACTGATTTAACCGATCGCTTAATTGCAGGCAATGATGTGCGTTATGCGGTCAACCAGATTAAAACAGGTATTCCAATGGTCGATAAAATGGCCATTATGGAAATCATTTGGTATGCAGCGCAGTTTAAAGCAATTGGTCAGGGTAAAAAGCCAAATCCTAAATTATCGCCTTTACTGGTGTTCCTGAATTATGCCAAAGGCAATATTAAGGCTGTTGTTAAAGGTCGAGTGAATTCGCGTAAATCGGCATAACTGAATTACCACGCCATCGTCCAATAAGTTTGGAAAGTAGAAGCAGACCATTGTCCTTTAATGAGAGCAGTTTTAAAGGCGGGTCTGTTTTCTATTTGTTGGAGATAACGTTGGATATCCTCAAATTGCTTTATATTTTGAGAGCAAGCCAATAACGGAAACCACATTAATATATCGACAAGCGTTAATTGATCTCCAGCAAACCATAAATGATCTTTTAAATGCTTATCAATCATGGTCGTTTGTTGCTGTAACGATGGATTTAAATAGCCTTGATCAAATCCATATTTTAAAAATTTTGAAACGAAGCGAATAGGAAATGGTGTACGTTGTACAATTTGGTGAAAAATTTGTTTGAGCAGTAGGTCTGGAATAAATGTGGCTTCACAATAATTTTTCCAATAATAAAAACTTTGGAGTTGTGATCCTAATAATTTAGTTTGCCCTAATTGAGGATATAGATAAGACAAGTAATCAATAATCGCTGAGGTTTCGGCTAAGATAAAAATTTGCTCTTGATTTATTATTTCAACGGCAGGAAATTTCGATAATTGATGCGGTGAATTTTTCTTTTCATCTAAGTCTGAATGGTGGTTGATGACTAATTCGTAGGGAAGTCCTAATTCTTCTAAAAACCAAACGATGCGCTGAGAACGTGAATTTTGTAAGTGAAATAAACGGATTTGCATATTAGGTTTAAATTTATGGTTTTGATCTATTTTTAGTATAGGGTAGAAAATATGCTAAGAATAATAAAATAGATTTTTCAAAATAATTATTTTGTAGCAGCTCTATTTATAAAGAACCAATAAAAAAGCCACTGTCTTAAAGATGCAGTGGCTTTTTTGAATTTGGCGTCCCTACGGGGATTCGAACCCCGGTTACCGCCGTGAAAGGGCGATGTCCTAGGCCTCTAGACGATAGGGACTTCTTGAGGTGGGTGTATATTAGGGCTCTGTCACTAAACTGTCAAGAAGATGAGGAGACAGTTTGTTCAAAATATAGCAAAACAGTTCAGCCGTCTTTTGAGTATCGTACAATGCAGAATGAGCCTCTTTGCCATCAAACTCGATGCCAGCTTGAATACAAGCACGTGCTAGTACTGTTTGACCAAACATCACGGCACTCAAAGTTACAGTATCAAATACCGAAAAGCTGTGAAAAGGATTCTGATTTTTTGTACCAGATCGAGCAATTGCAGCTTGTAAAAAGCCTAAGTCAAAGTGAGCATTATGTCCTACCAATACTGCATGGGTACAATGCTGTGCTTTGCGGACTTCCGTGAGTGATTTGAAAATACGACGTAAAGCTGTCCGCTCATCTTCGGCCATCGCAACACGCATCGGATTAAAAGGATCAATTCCAATGAAGTCTAATGAGCGACGATCTAAGTTTGCACCTTCAAAAGGATTGATGTGTGCATGGAATGATGGGCCAGGTATGAACTGACCTTGCTCATCATAGATAATCGGGATACAAGCAATTTCAAGTAATGCGTCAGTCTGAGAATTAAAACCTGCTGTTTCAACATCAACAACAACAGGTAAGAATCCACGAAAACGTTGACCAATAACAGGAGCTTTGTTTTCTTCTTGTGTCACACTTTTCTCCATTGCAGTGTTTTACCTGCATGAAGTGGAATGATTTTTTGATCTTCTAGATAATCAAAAGATTCAGCAACCGTATTTTCTTCTTTCACTAAAGTGATAGTTGAAGTATTACGCGGTAAGCCATAGAAGTCAGCACCGAACATACTTGCGAAACCTTCTAAACGTTCTAACTTACCCACTTGATCAAAGGCTTGTGCATAAAGTTCAATTGCATTTGGTGCGCTATAACACCCTGCACAACCACAGGCATTTTCCTTGGCATTTTGAGCATGCGGCGCACTGTCGGTACCCAGAAAGAATTTTGGATTACCACTGGTCGCAACTTCAAGCAATGTAGTTTGATGGGTTTGACGCTTTAAAATTGGCAGGCAATAAAAATGCGGTTTAACCCCACCCACCAACATATCATTACGGTTAAACAATAAATGTTGCGGTGTAATCGTTGCGGCAACATTACGATCTTGTTCAAGTACAAAATTTGCAGCATCACTTGTCGTAATATGTTCTAACACAACTTTTAATTTTGGGAATTGCTTTAATAAAGGCGATAAAATTTCGTCAAGGAAGCGTTTTTCACGATCAAAAATATCGACATGATTGTGAGTAACTTCGCCATGTAACAACAACGGAACTTGGTGTTCTTCAAGTTGTTCAATCACGGCATAGACTTTACGAATATCGCTAACGCCATTATCCGAATTTGTCGTTGCGCCAGCGGGGTAGAGTTTGATCGCATTTACATATTCGGATTCTTTGATTTTAAGAACTTCTTGAGGTGAAGTGAAATCTGTAAAATAAAGAACCATACGCGGATCAAAATGTAGTCCTTCTGGAACATGAGCGAGAATACGATCTCGATATGCCAAAGCTTCTTCTACAGTTTTGACTGGTGGAACTAAGTTCGGCATACAGATCGCGCGTGCAAATTGTTTCGCAAGATCTGGGACAGTACGTTTTAAAGCTAATCCATCACGCAAGTGAGCGTGCCAATCATCTGGCTGTAAAAGTGTAATCGTATTCAAGGTGTACTTCAGGCTTAAAAAATAATATAAATAATAATGCATATAGTGCGAAAATGGTAACTACAATTATGGATAAGTGGTTACGCAAAGCGCATGAAAATATGAGAAATTGTGTTATTTTTATGCTGGATAAGAATACAGCATTATAAGAAGAGTGAGAGGGATGGAAAATCAATATGATATTAAGCAGTTATGTAAAGAAAAAGAAGATCTAGAACAGTTAGTCATTGCACATTCTAGAACCAAGAAAACACAAAAAAATTTGCCTACCCAACTCGAAAATGAGTTTTGGCAATTTAATATTGATCGAACTAGAATCAATGCGATTCAGTTCTTTGGTCAAGGGGTAATTACATATGCGATTTTTGTACTTTTGATTTTACCGTCGAATTTGTTGGTCATTCGAGCAAGCACCCATTTCATTTTAGATTTTGTATATAGCATTTTAAGCTTGGTTGTTGTCGCGGCAGCACTATTTTTATTTTGGGCATTTTCTCGTTTTAGACGGCTTAACCCATTATTTTATCCTGCAACCTGTGTGATTGTATTTTGTACAATTGTCATTCCCTCATTGTTAATGATGAGTATTTCTAATCTGGTGCTACAAAACCAGTCGATGGTGTTGATTGCATTCTTATATATGCTGGGTTTTATTTTGAGTGGGCTTAAACCCAAACATATGTTATGGATTGGTTCTTCAGCAGCAATTGTGATCTTATTGTCGTTATACTTTCTCAAAGTACCCTGTGATTTTTTAATGCTAGGGCGTACGTTTATAGGAAGTCTATTGTTGGGTTTTTCGATTAGTGTAATGCTCACCTCTAAGGACAGAAAATTATTTCTAAAAACTAAAATATCTGAAATTGATGAGAGAATTCTACGCTTACAAGCATCTGAACTTTTACATTTAAGCCAACATGACGAGTTAACAAAAGTTTCGAATAGACGTACATTTGAAGAAATGTTTAGTTATTACTATGAACTCGCTTGTAAAGAAAGTAAGGCCATGTCCGTATTATTTATAGATATTGATTATTTTAAAAATTATAACGATTTTTATGGTCATCAGATGGGGGATCAAGTTATTTCCGCGATTGCGAAAATGATTAAAAGCTCAATTCGGCACATGGATTTCATTGCACGTTATGGGGGCGAGGAATTTGTGGTGCTTTTACCAGAAACATCTGCTCAAGGTGCATATGCTGTAGCAACCAATATTTATCGAGCGATTGATCGGCAGATGATTCAACATGAAAAATCACTAGTTTCTAATCATGTGACCATTAGTTTGGGTATTACGGTGTTTAATGGAAACCCTAAAATTAGTCAAGATTCGGTGATTCATACTGCGGATAAAGCGCTATATAGAGCGAAACAACTTGGACGTAATCAGATTTACTATCAACCACTTCCCAGTGTTGAGTAAAGAATATAAAAACCGAATACCACAAGTATCCGGTTTTTTTATTGAACAATCTAAATTATTCGAGGAATTTAACGGTAACGCCAGAGCGTACTTTTCCACCGAGGTCATTGGCATCCCAGTTGGTAAGACGGATACAACCGTGTGATGCTGTCTTGGAAATTAATGATGGGTTTGGTGTACCATGAATACCAAAGGATTTTTTACTTAAACCAATCCAGATATTGCCCACAGGTGCATTTGGACCTGGTGGTAAGGTCAGTGGTTTAAGGTTTTTTCCTTGAATAAAGTTTGATGGCGAATAGCTGTAGTATGGATTTTTCGCAACACCGACTACTTTATAGGTACCTGTTGGAGAAGGCGTGTCAGAACTACCAATTGTCGCAGGAAATGACGCAATCATCTGGTTACGGCTATTAAACAGATAAAGCTGTTTTGCGCCTTTATGCGCCACGATTAAATGGATGTCTTCAGGCAAGTCGTTACGGACATTGGCAACAACAATTTTTTCACCTGCTTTCTTAAAGGTTGCAGTTGGATTTAATTTTTTGAGGAAACCTTCATCCATATGAAACTTTTCGCCCAACATCTCTGTTACACGCGTGTAGTACAAACCTTTCATTTTTGCTTGTAATGCATAGTCAGAAGGGATTGAATTTGCGTAAGGACCTTTTAAATCTGCATCCGTAATCGTGTATTCAACATAAGTTGGTTTAGTTTGTTGAGCGACTAAAGCATCCCAAGTTTCTTTAGTCAATTGACCTGTTGGTGTAAGGCCATTCATTTGTTGAAATGAAGCAATTGCTTTTAGTGTATTTTTACCATTTGAGCCATCAATTGCGCCTGGTGAGGCGTGAGCATTATTCAACATCACATGCGCACGTGCATATACAGGAAATTGACCTTTACCAATATTTTCATACCAGTCAGCTGTATTCAAACTGTCTAAAGTCCATGAAACTTTGACAGCTGGTGCTGTTGTAGTCGTGGTATCGGGTGCATTTTCTAGTTTTTGAGACACTGCCGAAGCAGCTCCCGTATTGACTTGTGGCTCAGAAGCAGCTTGAACAGCAACACTTGATGCGGATTGAGCCATTACACTCGATGCAGCAGAACGCTCGATAGATAATGGATCAATAGGATCTTGAACTGAAGCTGAAATTTTTTTTGGATTTAATGGTTGCTCAGTTGTTGGGGCAGCAAAAGCAACATTAGCAAGAATACAACTTAAACTCATAGCGAGTAATGAGCGAACAAACATGTAATTCAACCTTAAGAATTATTCATATTGAGATATAAGATATTGCAAGTATTACAGAAAATAGAACAGCTTGCAGTAGCAGTTTTGTGTCCAAGTAAAAAAAATAGTTGAAGTCTGATTTGTTGTATGGGTTTTCAATTATAAATTCGAGGTTAACTTTGCTATGATGCACTCAACATGAAAAAATTTAGAGATTGGTAATGACAACGTTGAAAAATGATCGTTTTTTACGAGCTTTATTACGTGAACCTGTAGACACCACACCCGTTTGGATGATGCGTCAAGCAGGGCGTTATTTACCAGAATATCGTGAAACTCGTGCTCAGGCAGGCGATTTCTTATCTCTATGTAAAAATACTGAATTTGCCTGCGAGGTAACATTACAACCGTTACGCCGCTATGAGCTTGATGCTGCGATTTTATTTTCCGATATTTTGACTATACCTGATGCTTTAGGTTTAGGTTTGTATTTTGAAACAGGTGAAGGACCAAAGTTTCATAAAACAGTGCGCACTGAACAAGATGTGGCGAATTTACCTAAACTAAATTCTAAATCAGATCTCGCTTATGTCATGAATGCAGTTTCAACGATTCGATCTGCTTTAAATGGACAAGTGCCGCTGATTGGTTTTTCGGGCAGCCCTTGGACCTTAGCAACCTATATGGTTGAAGGTGGTTCAAGTAAAGAATTCCGCTTCATTAAGAATATGATGTATGCGCAACCCGAAGTTTTACATGCCTTACTTGATCATCTTGCTGATTCAGTGATTGATTATCTGAATGCTCAAATTGATGCAGGCGCTCAAGCGATTCAAATTTTTGATAGCTGGGGTGGTGCGCTAGCGCATAGGGAATATATTGAATTCTCACTGAACTATATGACCAAGATTATTGCAGGATTACAACGTGAAAAGGATGGTCAACGTATTCCGATTATTGTGTTCACCAAAGGTGGCGGTCAGTGGTTGGAGACAATGTTGACCACAGGCGCTGATGCGTTTGGCCTAGATTGGACTACACCGCTTTATACTGCACGTGATGTGGTCGCAGGGCGTGCTGCTTTACAAGGGAATTTAGATCCTGCGGTGCTTTATGGTTCAGCTGCTTCAATTGAAAAATCTGTGAAAGCGATGTTGGATGATGCGTATGCCAATGGTGAAAAAACAGGGTATATCGCAAACTTAGGTCATGGTATTACCCAATGGGTCGATCCAGCACAGCCTAAGATTTTTGTAGATACTGTTCATGAATATAGTACTAAATATTTAGGTTGATATTTTTAATCATTTCAAAGTAAATGCGCTAGGATCAGTTTTGTGCAGTTGATTGTATTACCGCTCAACTTTATCTTTAAGGCAGCTTCGGCTGCCTTATTTGGGTTGTTGCTTTTGATTGCATTTGCAGTCACCGCACCGATGGGAAGTCATGAATATTGGGGATTTTTTCGTTACGATTATTTGTTGTTTTATGCACTGATTATTCAAGCCTGTCTGATTTATTTAAAGCTCGAATCGTGGGCAGAAGCGAAAGTGATTGCTTTATTCCATCTCATGGCGATGGGAATGGAAATATTTTTGACCCATCCAGCGATTGCCTCATGGCAATATCCTCAACCAGCCATATTTAAATTACTGACTGTGCCATTGTTTGCAGGGTTTATGTATTCAGCAGTGGGTAGTTTTTTTGCTCGGTCTTTGCGACTCTATAATGTTTCATTCGAGAATTTGCCGAATTTTGGTAATATGCTGTGTTTAGCAGTGTTGTCTTACCTTAATTTTATGACCAAGTTTTTTATTCCTGACTATCGAATGGTTTTATTTGTTTGGAGTATTATTATTTTTTGGAAGACCAAACTTTATTTTCAATTACAACAGCATCAGTTTAAAGTTCCGATGTTACCTGTACTATTGGTGCTTGCATTCTTGATTTGGATTGCAGAAAACATTAGTACATTTTATAAAATCTGGTTATATCCGAGTCAAGTTGATGCTTGGCATATGGTGGGTTGGGGCAAGTTAGGTTCTTGGTATCTATTATTACTTTTAAGTTTAGTTTTGGTTTTAAAAATATTAGGTGTGCGGGATAAAAATGGATCTTGGCGATTGCGTTAAAAGATTTTAGTCGTGCAAAAGGAGCTTTTATTGAGCTCCTTTTTGTTATGAATATTTCATATATATTTCAAAATTTATTTGCTAAAAAAGTTTAACCTCGTTATGTTAATCCTTGTGTAAGAACAATTACACAGCACAATAGTGATAACAAATAGTTAAAAATAATTGAGACTGGAGACATTTCTTATGTTAAAAAAAATTGCATTAGCAGCTTTGCTAGCAGCTGGCTCAAGTGTTGCAATGGCTGATAATGATGTTGGTTGCGGTGCTGGTACACAAATTTGGGCAGGTCAAAAAGGTATTGCACCTAAAATCCTTGCAGCAACAACCAATGGAATTTTTACTAACCAATTATTAGGGATCACATTCGGTACTTTAGGATGCCGTCAAGGTGGTACAGTAACGGCTCAAGTTGTGATATTTACCAATGAAAATGCAGAGTCTTTAGCGCGTGATATGGCGGTTGGTCAAGGCGAAAGCTTAAATGTACTTGCTGAATTAATGCAAATCAAAGCCAACGACAAAGCACGCTTCTTTGCTGTGTCTAAAGCAAACTTTGCTGAAATTTATTCAAGCAAAAATACAAACTCACTTCAAGTTTTAGATGCTTTACAAAGCGTGATGGCAAAAGACGCTGTGCTTAAAGCATACGTTTAATACGTTTGAACATAAAACCCTGTCTTAATGGCAGGGTTTTCTTATACCTATTCTGATTATTTAAAAAATTGCGATTGAATGAAATTAGCTACTTTTGTATTTACGTCTTTGATATGTCATTTTACATATGCCTCGGTTGAATCTAATTTACAAAAGTATTTAGACCTTGCTCAACAAAAACAATTAGATCATAAAACCACATGGCAACGCTTGATGTATGCCGATCAAAAACAAAACAGTGAAGTCACTTATGCTGGTTATTTTTATGCCACAGATGGAAAAACAAATTTAAATAGTGAATTACAAGCAAATATTAAAGCCTTGTTTGTTCAAGCCCCAGATAACCAATCCATTCGTTGTAAGTTTCCTGCACGTAGTCGTTGGTTGATGCAGCAACTCAATATTGATGTACAACAACTTCCAAAAGTAAATTGCGTTGAATTTAATGATTGGATCAATCAAATCAAGCCGCATAAAGCCACTTTGATTTATGCCACTGACTTTATGGGCAATCCGAGTTCGATGTTTGGGCATACTTTGTTACGATTAGACCCTAAAGATCAGAAACAACTCAATTTGGTTTCCTATGCAGTAAATTATGCGGCCACAGTGAAAGGTGATGATAACTGGTCTTATGCATGGAAAGGTTTAACAGGACAGTATCCCGGTGAATATTCACTAATGCCGTATTATCGTAAAGTAAAAGAGTATGGTGATTTTGAAAGCCGTGATCTATGGGAATATGAGCTAAATTTAACACCTGAAGAAACTCTTTTTTTGGTTGAACATATTTGGGAAATGCAGCATGTGAGTTTTCCCTATTATTTCGTCAGTGATAATTGTGCTTATCGTTTATTAGGCCTAATTGATTTAGTACGTCCCGATTTAAACCTAAAACAGCAGTTTATTTACGCTGCAATTCCAATCGAAACCTTAAAGGCTGTTGATCAGCAAGCTTTAGTTAAAGAAGTGGTCTATCGTCCTGCATTGGAAACTCAACTACTTTCGCAAGCCAAACAACATGGTACAGATTTGGCTAAAGTTGCCCATCAAATTGCTTTTACCGAGACTGACCAAGTTCAATCCATGCTAAAAACATATAGTCAGCAAGATCAGGCCAAGATTTTAGAAATGGCTTACGATGATTTATATCTACAATATATCAGCCGTCAAGTTGATGCCAATATTGCTCAGCCAAAATTAAGGCAGCTTCTTGCTGAAAGAAGTCAAATTCAAGTTGAAAAGCAACGTCAACAACCAGAGCACCCTAAAAAACAGCCTGTAGAAGGGCATCATGCACGTAATTTGTCAGTGAATGTGGGTGATGTGCAAGGACAAAAGTTTGTGGAGCTGGGTCATCGTCAGGCCTATCACGATTTGATTGATCCACAAGGGGGTTATCGCACAGGCACACAATTACTGTTTTTAGATGGTAGTCTGCGATATCGTGATGACAAGCTCAAGCTCGAACATTTAGATCTATTATCGGTGAATTCTTATAATCCAGTTCAACCTTTTAAATCGCCGTTAACTTGGGGATTTAATCTAGGTTGGAAACAGGAAGCAATTGAAAATGGGAAGTTCAGTGAAGATGTGCAACATGGTGTAATGAATCTAAATATGCAAGTTGGTTATAGCATGGCAGATTATGATCGTCGACATCTGTGTTATGCCCAACTACAAAGCCATATTCAAGGTGGAAAAAAATTAGATAAAGGTTGGCGCGTTGGAGCTGGGCCGACTGTAGGGTGTATGAACGTATGGTCTGATAATATTAATAGTGTGGTGCAAGTTGAACTGCCGTATTGGCAAAATCAGAACCAGTGGAATTTAAGAGTCGGTACACAGCTACAATATAGTCTGAATACAAATCATACTCTGCGTCTGAATTGGGATTTTGAACAACAAGATCATAAAGACTGGAATAAAGTAGGTTTAGGCTATGTTCTGTTTTTTTAGATAAGATATCACTAGGAGCAGGTTAATTTCCAGTATCTAGACCTCAACGATGACGTAGTATTTTTTAACCGCTTCAATGACTTCAAATGTACCGACAAATGAGGGTGGGATAATACCTGCATGGCCCGCAGAAACTTCAATATATGAATCTGTTTTGGGATCATGAATACGAACAACACCTTCAATGACTTGAAAGAACTCTTGTTTATTGTCTGCAAACTGAATGTTCCAAGCACCCACTTCACATTGCCAAATTCCACATCCCATATGTGGGTGTGTATATAAGTCATAGGTAAGACGTTGTGGATTGCCCTTAACCAAACGATCAGGCCGAGGATAATCAATGCTGGCTTCAGATTGAATTAACTCACCAAAGCCTGCTAATTGGATTGAAGACATGACAATGCTCTGATTAATAACTTTCAGGGACAGCGCTTAAAAACTCACGACGTGCATCTTTGTCCGTTTTAAAATCACCCACAAAAGAAACAGTACGAGTGGTAGATTCTTGCTTACCAACACCGCGCATCATCATACACATATGTGCAGAATCGATCACTACAGCCACACCACGTGCTTGTGTCACCTCGGCAACAGCTTCAGCAATTTGTTGAGTCAAGTTTTCTTGAATCTGCAAACGACGTGCAAACATTTCAGTAATACGCGCAAATTTAGAAAGACCTAAAACTTGACCTTCGGGTAAATAAGCAATATGGACACGACCATAAAAAGGGAGAAGGTGATGTTCACAAAGCGAATAAAACTCGATATTTTTGACCAATACCATTTCATGGTTATCGGATGGGAAAACCGCACTATTTGTAACTTCTTCAAGGGTTTTGCTATAACCAGAAGTTAAAAAAGAAAAAGCTTTAGCCGCACGCATAGGCGTATCTTTTAAGCCTGGGCGATTTAGATCTTCACCAACGGCAGTTAAAATATTTGCGTACGATTGCTGCATAGACATAACAATGTTCACTTAGGTGGGTTGAACAAAACGGGAATTGTATCAGAAAACGACTCAAAAACTTAATTTTGAACCAAATGCCGATTATTGTTTATGCTTTGGGTTCTTTTCTGCACGTTTTAAGAGCACTAAAACAGCACCAGTACCCCCTTGATTTTCAGGTGCGCTGACAAATGCAAGTACATCACGATGTTGTCTAAGCCAGCCATTGACATAGGTTTTTAAAATGGCTTCAGGTCCTTTACCGTGAACAATTTTGATGACATTTTGATTTTCGTCTTTAGCCATCTGAATGATTTGTAAAACTGCGGCGCGTGCTTGCTCGACAGTACAACCATGTAAATCTACAGCTTCAAACCAGCGAATTTTACCTGCTTTTAAGTCTTCAAATACTTTGTGCTGTAAAGTTGCAATTCGATAGCTTAATGCAGCTTGGCTTGCCACAGGATTCAAAATCGCTTGAGTATCTGAAATCTCAGTGAGTTCCTGTTCAGTGCTACCTTCAGCTGCTGCACGTTTTGCAAGGGTTTGCGCATCAATTTTTTTTACGCGTTTCGGTTTGATTTGTGCAATGTTACCGTTATCAATTGGCTTTACACCTGTTAAGGCTTTTTTAAAAAGCTCAGTATCTTCCACTTCTTCTTCAACAGCTTGAGATTTTTTCATCTCTGCTTGTTTAGCAAGATTGCTGGATTGAGGATTTGAGATTTGCTTTTTAAAAGCTTTCAGTAAATTAAACTGATCTTTAGAAAGCGAAGAATCATTTTTACTCATAAGTTTAGAAAAATAGGCAAGATACGAGAGATGTAAAATTATAGTCTGAAACCGTGATGATTTGAACTAAATTGCATTCATGGAGCGATATGAGCTTTAAAGTGATGATAAATGCTTCAAAGTATAGAAGGGATAAATTGATTTAGTTTCTTTATCCATTATCTACGGAAGCTACGTTTGTAATTTTTCATTCATTAAGAGGGAGTTAGAATCCTTATAATTCGTGATTGGTTTAAGCCTTTATTTTTAAAACGGTCGTACAGTTCAAAGCAAATATGTTGGTTAATTTGAACACGGGGTAAAGTATCATCGAAGTCAAAATAACGAATATAACCAGATTGATCCATCACAATCGCTAGCCGCTCGAAGTGACCTTTCCGTTTCTGAAAAGTTTTATATTGTTCTACTACACCGCATTCTTCAGATTTAATAAATGTATCTACAGGGGAAAAGTACATTCCACTGCTAATAAAGATAACTCCAGGAATTAAACTAAAGAAATAAAATACTCTTGGATCTTTGAACTTCTGAATTTTTTGATAGCAATAGAGATGACTATAAATTGGAAAGCCAACTAAAAAGATCAGCCCTAGAATTAATAAAAAATTACTCATGTTTTTTCATCAGTCTTTAATCGTTGATTAATCTATTGGTATTTTCTAACTCTAATTTTTATTCTTTATTAAGAACTTATATTTAGTTCTAGCATCATTTAAAAGGTTCAAGGCAAAATTTCACCTTGAACCCCATAAATTTAAACCTGTTCAGGCTTTCCAAACAACTCAGTAAACGCTTGATCTGGACGAGGCTGTTTCATAAAGCTTTCACCGACAAGGAAAGTATGAATATCATTGGCTTGCATCATTTCTACATCAGCAGGAGTTGCAATACCACTTTCAGTAACCAATACACGCGAAGCAGGTAACAATTTCTTTAAACGTAATGAAGTATTTAAATCCACCTCAAAGGTTTTAAGATTACGGTTATTGACACCCAAAATACATTGCTCAGAAAGCTTTAACGCACGTTCTAATTCATATTCATCATGCACTTCAACCAATACATCAAGTTGATGCTCAAATGCAGTTTTTGACATTTCTTCAAGTTGTTGATCTGATAAACATGCCACGATCAATAAAATACAATCGGCATGCAGCGCACGTGCTTCAACAACATTATAAGGATCAACCAAGAAATCTTTGCGCAACGCAGGTAGGGCACAGTGATTACGTGCAATCGCAATATTTTCATCCGCGCCTTGGAAGAAATCCACATCTGTCAATACAGACAAGCAAGCAGCACCTGCTTGTTCATATTGCTGTGCAATTTCAGCAGGATTGAAATCTGCACGAATAACACCTTTAGAAGGTGACGCTTTTTTAATTTCAGCAATAACGGCTGGACGTTTATGTTGCAAAGCCTTAGCAAAACCACGCACTGGTGTTGCTTCTTTTGCCCACTGTTCTACATCATGCAAACTACGTTGTTTTAAACGTGTTGCAAGCTCCTCATGTTTGCGGTCAACAATTTTACCTAAAATGGTATTTTGAATATCGATCATGAGAAGTCCTTAGTCTGCCTGATATTGTTTCAATGTCTTGGTAAATTCAGCCAAGATACTCATTTTTTCTAAGGCTTGTCCGCCGTACAGAATATCTTGAGCGAACTCAACTGCTTGCTTGTAAGTCTTGGTGATACCAGCAACATAAATACCTGCACCTGCATTGAGTGCAATCATGTTTGCTGCTTTTTCACCAATTTCTGATTTGTCACGGCTTAAAGCATCTTTGATTAGCTTTAAGCTTTCTTCTGAACTATTCACCACTAAACCAGTGAGGGTTTGAGATGGAATACCTACATCATCTGGTGTCAAAGTCCATTCAGTAATTTCGCCATCTTTCAGTTCAGCAACTGTGGTTGGTGCTGCAAGACTGATCTCATCTAAACCATCTTTAGAGTGTACAACCAGTACATGCACTGCACCCAACTGCTTTAATACTTCAGCGATAGGGCGGCATAACTCATCTGAAAATACCCCAATCACAAAACGATTCACACCAGCAGGATTGGTTAATGGACCAAGTAAATTAAAAATACTACGAATACCCAACTCACGACGAGGTGCAACTGCATAACGCATGGCTTTATGATGATTTGGTGCAAATAGGAAACCTACACCCATTTCACGGATGCAGCGTTCGGTTTGTTGCATATCTAAATCAAGCTGAATTCCCATTTGTTCGAGTACATCGGATGAACCTGACTTACTCGACACGCCACGGTTACCATGTTTGGCAATCGTTGCACCAGCAGCAGCGATAACGAAACTTGAAGCTGTAGAGACGTTAAATAAATTCTGACCATCTCCACCTGTGCCGACAATATCGACCAAGTGAGGAATATCACTCACATCAATTTTAATTGCAAACTCACGCATAATGCGTGCTGCTGCAGTGATTTCATCAATACTTTCACCTTTCATGCGCAAGCCCATCATCAGCGCACCGATTTGTGCATCAGTTGCTTCGCCCTGCATAATGCTACGCATGACATCTTCCATTTGTGGCTGGGTAAGATGAATGTTTTTGGTAATGTGATTAAGAGCCTGTTGGATATTCATAGTCATGAGTTACAGCATTAATGATTAAAATTCTTAAGTGAAGTTGGTTAGTAAAGGAGAAGGGCTTGGTTTTGTGAGAAATGGCTCACTTGCTAATCGGCTATGTTAGCAGAAAATAGTCTCAGTTTTATGTTTGTGCTTAGATTTTAATTTAAATAGCTAGCTAGAGTGGTTCTTAATCTTTTCTAATCATGATCTGTATAAAATCAAAAGCCAATCATCGAATCGAATGATTGGCTTTGATTGAAACAATATTTGATCAATCGTTATTTGTGCTGTTTCTAAGCCCAAGTATTCGACTTGTTGCCACTCCGGCAGTCATGGAGCCATTTACATTTAAAGCCGTACGGCCCATATCAATTAACGGTTCAATCGAAATCAGCAAAGCCACTAAAGTAACTGGTAATCCCATTGCTGGTAATACAATTAAAGCAGCAAAAGTTGCATCGCCGCCAACAGCTGCGACACCGATTGAACTCAGTGTAACGATTGTTACCAGTTGCGCTATGCATAAAGGATCAAGAGGATTAATTCCTACTGTAGGCGCTACCATAACCACAAGCATAGCTGGGTATAAACCAGCACAACCATTTTGACCTATTGTTGCTCCAAATGATCCTGAAAAACTGGCGATGCCTTCTGGAACACCCAATTGTTTATGTCGCACTTCAAGTTTTACTCTGCCATCATACCGATCAGTACTTTTTTAGAAAGACTCCAATCTTGTCGGTAGCTAAAAAATAATCCTGCAATCAACAAGAAAGAACAATAATATTCAATAAAACTAAGATATTCACAATAGGTTATCCTGATTGATATTTCAGGGGGAGATCTCTAGAAAATAATGATTCAGATTCTATTATTCGGCGCCCATGAAGCTTAATCCTTCCTATGACTATACTTAATCTAAAAAATTAAAAGGAATTTCAAGACTAGAAAAAATAATGATGAATTTTTTCTTCTGAAATACATGAAAAATATTTTAATTTTTTAGAAAGAATGATTTGCTTTGAATTAAATCTTTAAGTCCTGATTTTAGTGCTGAAAAAATAATCAGTAGATCTCTTGCGAAAGTTAATTTAAGAGCATTCAATTCACCATTCCAGCAATTAAATTCATTCTTAGACCAAAGCGTTTCCGTCTATTTCTATAGCGTTCTGTTAATATCCGAAAATGTTTAAGTTTGCCGTTGATATGTTCAATTGTGATCCTACGCCGACTGATTTCTTGGTTGATCTTTTTTGCTATTTGGGGTAATGATAAATTCTTAGGTTTCTTGATTGGAACGAGTAACTTACTCTTAATCTGATGAAATCCTTTATAAGCTAAATCTGCCATGATATAAGGATAGATGACCATCTCCTTCAAATACTTACGCGCAATCGTCAGATCGTGTTTTCTGCCATCTTCAATCTGTATACTTACAATTTGCTTTAATTTTGGGTTAAAAATGACCTGTGTTTTTAGCGTATGTTTCTTCTTTTTACCGCTATAGAATTTTCTTTGTTTTTTTGGGACGCTCAATCTGTGACTCAGTGAGATCAACGATTACATAATCCTCTTCACTAAACTTTTGACTCCTTTTAGGCAATGCGAAAATCCGTGATTGAATCAGAGCATTTTCAACTTTCTGAATCGTACGATTCACATTACTTTCAGCTAGGTTATAGTCGGCGGATAACTCAATTTGAGTTCTATAACAGCGTAAGTAATTTAAAGTTAAAAACAATTGATCCTCTAAACACAACGAATGAGGTCTTCCAGATTTTTTCTTGGCAAGTTCAGCATGTTGTAACACTGATACCATTTTTAAGAATAATGGGCGAGGAACTCCAACAAGTCGTTTAAATTCCTCATCATTAAATCTAGTTAAATTTTCATACTTCATGGGACTAGTATAAACAATTTTTTACTTTCGCAAGAGGTCTAGTGTGTATGAGTTATATAGTGATTTTATATGTTCAAAATAAAAACAGCTTATTAATACAAATAAGCTGTTTTTAAATAAAACTTAGTAATTAAGCGTAAATATCTAAGAAGTTTTTAAAAATTTGATGACCATGTTCGCTCAAAATAGATTCGGGATGGAACTGAACGCCTTCAACAGGAAGTGTTTTATGTTTCACACCCATAATTTCTTCAATTGTGCCATCTGTTTGGTTCGTCCAGCACGTCACCTCTAGACATTCTGGCAACGTTTCTTGCTCAATTACCAATGAGTGGTAACGTGTAGCAGCAAACGGGGATGGTAAATGACTAAAAATTCCTTTGTCACTGTGATGCATATCAGATAAACGACCATGCATAACCGTTTTAGCACGGATAATTTTGCCACCAAATGCCTGCCCAATCGCTTGATGCCCAAGACAGACACCCAATAAAGGAATTTTACACGCAAAATGGTTAATTGCAGGAATAGAAATTCCTGCTTCACTTGGTGAGCAAGGACCTGGACCTATAACCAAGTATTTTGGCTGCCATCGTTCAATGTCCTCTAATGTCACTTGATCATTACGAACGACTTTTACTTCTTGGTTCAACTCGCCAAAATACTGGACGATGTTGTAAGTAAATGAGTCATAGTTGTCGATCATCAGAAGCATTTTTAATTCAACCTTTTGAATTTATTAAAAATTGTTTTCATTTACTTATTTCATACTCACATTCATACTCATTTAATGAATTGCGAAATAAAACAAAGCCGCTTATTAAGCGGCTACTGTATCAGATTCCGATATGTTTGTGACTACTGCTTGAACATAAGATAGAAGCCAAAAACTTTTGCGACCATCTTTGTGCGGCTTCTGGTATCGACCCTCTCTAATTCGAGCATCCAGTGTTTCAGGTTCAATATTTAGCATGTGAGCAAACTCTTGGCGACCAATACGCCTTTCTTGGTTATTTTCCATGCGCCTTTTTAGTTCTTGCATTTCAATGTAAATCTGCTCAAGCAAATCAAGTTCTGCTGTAGTTCTCATTCACCCCTCCGTATCTGCTTTCGGTTCTAAAACTACACCATCAAAAGTTCCTTCCCCACCACAGTTTAAGCAATGAGTATAAACACCAAGCCCATCGCCATCTGGGCTAAAGTTTTCAGGTAATGGCGCATCTAAAAATTCTGTACCACCAATTGGTGTTGTATGAATATGAGGGCCAAGTCCGAAATAAGGAAAAATACATTCTCCATTTCCATCATCACAATGGTCACAAGTTTTAATTTTCTGATTACTCATTTCCGTCCCTCGCTGCTTTTGGCTCATATTCTTCATCAAAAATTCTATTTAGAAATTCATTGATGAATGGCGAACCAATGCGCTCTTGTTCTGTTTCTTCACCGCAGCATAGAGTATGAAGATCATCTTCGCTTAATTTAGACAGCTCTGTTTCAGCCAACATTAATTCATTGCTGTCTAAAGTCATCAACCATTGATTTAATAATTCAACTTTTACACCGTATGGCTCATGACGATTAATCCTGCCATTGTCACACCAGATTTCTGTAGCTGCTTCTAAAATATTTGGGAAACATTCAGCCAAACGTTGACTAATAAACATTTCTAGTTCATCTGGTAGAACAAGCAAATGATCAGGGTATTCTTCAGGGCTTGACCTATCTGAAAGCTCACAAATATCACGAATAATTAATACGATTTTGTCCTTTAAATTACTCATCATTTCCGCCCCTTGCTGCTTCTACTTCATCTTTATTGCCAACAAAGAATGTGCGTTGACCACTTTGATAAACCCAAGCTCCAAATTTTGTGATTGATGGCAAGTGGATTGTATGATGCTCATTAATTTCCATGATTTCATCATCTTGAATATGCTGAGCAATAAAAGATAAATCATCTTCTTTAGTTGCAAAATTCTCAGGCTCTTCACTGTCTTGCCACCAAACTTCAATCTGATCTTTTGGCACCACCACGCAGCCTTCGAGTTTTTTTGCTTCGTGGGCTTTGGCTTGCTTCCAGGCAGACCAGCTAAAAAGAAGGGCTGTGATTAATTTTCCACACTTCTTTTCAATATCAGCAGGAACATCAGTACGTTTGATGTATGCTCCAAATTCAAAAAATGTGTACTGTGCAACATGCTCAAGACGTTTAAAGCATTCGGTTTGCTCAAATTCAGCTTTTAATTTTTCAATATCCATCATGCCACCTCACATTCACGTTTAGTTCTAGCAAAAAGGGCGTATGCATCATCTTCGCTAAAGCCAATATCAATTAAGAAAAATCC
>NZ_JAMFKZ010000020.1:0-56000 GCF_023488045.1 Acinetobacter sp. ANC5681 | reverse complement strand
AAATCAAATGGCAGAAGACTTTTATCGGTTAGCTGCCTAGAATCTCCCAAGTGAAAGTCTCCTGCTAATTCAGCACACATCATGTTGACCTAAAACATTCCATGTTGCATTAGATTGTTGAAGTTTTCCGAGTAGCCAATCCCGTTGGGTATATCCCATTAAAGTACGTGCAGGGTTGGTTAAGTCCGCTTGGAATTTTGCAGCATTCAAACCATTTGCGGTCATATAATCTACATAATCTAATTGCTGATCACGCGCGATAATACGTGTATCCAACATAGTAAGCTGAACGAGATTACCAAAATCAAACTGTCGATAAATCTTGATATGCTGATCATCAATTGGACGAATCGGCATCCATTCAAAATAAGCTTGCAATGCTGCTAATTTTCTTTCAGAGAATTTACCTTCATTCTTTGCATTTGCTGTTTCTTCAGTATGATTTTCAGCACCTTCTCGCCATGCATCATTTGCTAATTCATGATCATCCCAAATCACAATAAAAGGATGGCGATGATGTAAAGCTTGTAAGTCTTTATCTTTACGATATAAGGCATAGCGTTTGCGATAGTCATCCAGTTTAATAATTTCTTTGTTGTTGTCAGCCGCCAGTGTTCTTCCTAATTTGACTGCCTCTTCTGTAGCGTAACCATCCGCACCATATTCATAAATATAATCGCCTAGATGAATCACGACATCTACATTCTGTTTTGCCATTTCCCGATAGACATAGAAATAACCTGCTGGATAATTAGAACACGAGCACACAGCAAAACTAACCTTTGATGTACTGGTCGGCAAGGTTTTAGTCTGACCTACTGGCGAAATTTTATCACCGAAAACAAAACGATAAAAATAGCTTTGATTTGGTTTTAATCCAATTGCATCTACCTTTACAGTAAAGTCCTGTGCAGCAGCGGTAGTGACTTTATCGGTTTTAATAATTTGCTTGAATTGCTGATCTAACGCAATTTCCCAAGTGACTTGCAACCGTGCACTGCTATCACTTGGTGTTAAGCGTGTCCACAAAATCACGCGATCCTGTAGTGGATCACCGCTGGCAACGCCATGTTCAAAATTAACTTGTAATGTCGCTGTTTCTTGATCTGAACTGTCATTACATCCTGTAAATCCCGCAGATAAAGACAATGCCCCAAATCCGAATAAACTTTTTTGAATGAGTTCCCGTCGTGAAATTTTTGCTGTCATTTGGATAGCTACCTTAATTTTATTACTTTAAATAATTAAAACTAAGTTGCTTAAATGAAAGTTTGATCTCAGTTTGATGAAATAATCATGAAAATTATATGACAATGCTTAATTTTTATCTGATAAACACATGAATTGATTGAAAAGAAAGCAATTAATACTTTTTACTCTTGCCAAGTTTTAAAGTCTCCTCTATTATTGCCCACATGCCCGAGTGGTGAAATCGGTAGACACAGGGGATTTAAAATCCCCCGCCCACAAAGCGTGCCAGTTCGAGTCTGGCCTCGGGCACCATTTTTCAACTAATGAACTATGGTGCAAATAAAAATCCAGCGTAAGCTGGTTTTTTTATGTCTAAAATTTAAGACAAGCATAAAAAAATGCCTTAATTAAAATTAAGGCATTTATACTTCTCAATCGAATAAATTTTATTCAACCCTAATAATCTTACCATTTTCATCATGATGCAGCGTGGTTACTTTTTGTTGGCGACCAGCTTGAATTTCTTGTTCAGGCAACTCAAAATAACGTGCATAATCAGGTAGTGCTTTTTCAATTGCATGTTTTTTATGTACGCATTTTGAAGGTAAAAGCCCCCATAATAATAATGCTACCGCACACATGAAAAGTGCTGTAATTCCGTGCTCAAGACCTTGACTGAATGCAGCCATTAAACGTTGTGCAAGATGCGTTTTTTGCAGTTCAATTAACACCCAAACCAAAATAAATGGTCGCCATAATAGCAGCCAACCTGCCCACATCATTGCTGTTGTGGTCGTAGAAAAATAACGCTTATGCCATGGGAGTTGGCGACGTACATCGATAATCAAACTATTTGCTTTCATTTCTAGTCTCAGCAAAATGAATCTTGCGACTCAACGAATTCCACGATCTGGGCTAATCCAACGGGCGCGTTTTTCATCACCACGCAACAGTACCTTTGGAAAGGCGACGATTGTAGCAGTAATCGTAATTAACCAAAACACAAATGGGTACCAAATCATCCAATAATAATTTTTCCCTAGGCTTGGCTCATAACGACTATCCATCCATTTGCTTAAAGCAAACTGAATTAAACAGGTCGCACCTAATAAAATTCCACTACCGTATGGTAAAAATGGTGAACTAACGATAGCAAGGGCTGGGATTGTAAATACAAAATGTAACAACCACATGACAGCCATAATCAACATCAAATATGACCATACTAATGTTAAGCAAAGCTCCAACATTAAAGGCCAGAGAAAATTAAGTTTTGGTTTAAAGAATACATCAATATTCTTAATCAGAACTTGTGCCCCACCCATCGCCCAACGCAAACGTTGCTTCCATAAACCATTAAAAGTCTCTGGCATCAAAATCCAAACCAAAGCATTTGGTTCAAAACGAACATCCCAACCTGCGCGTTGTAATTTCCAAGTGATATCAATATCTTCAGTCAACATATTTGGAGACCAATAATCAACTTGATGTACGGCACTTTTACGGAACGCTGTAATCACACCTGAGACTGTGAATAAACGGCCAAAAGTACGTTGTGCACGTTTAATCATGCCAACAATTGAAGAAAACTCACCGACCTGTATACGTCCCAATAAAGTTGAACGTGTACGAATACGTGGATTACCTGTGACTGCTGCAACTGTTGAGTCTTCTAGAAAATGACGCATCATCCATTTAGCAGCATGAGGATCTAGTAAGGCATCACCATCAATACCAATCAAGAACTCAGCATCAGTCATTAAACTGCCTGCTTGTAGTCCCATCGCTTTACCTTGGTTTTGAGCAAGATGTACCACACGTAATTTTTCATGCTGCATCGCGAGACGATCCAGCACTTCGCCCGTGTTATCAGAACTACCATCATTAATCGCAATCACTTCAAAGTTTGGATAATCTAATTGCAAAGCATGACTAATGGTTTCTTCTGCGTTATCCCCCTCGTTAAAACAAGGAACGAGTACAGCAACTTTAGGATATTCAGGCAAAGTTGCTGGCTGCTGATATGGAGGATCTTGGCGCTCTTTCCAATAAAAAATAATTGCCCCAACCATCCATAAATACGACATAAATAATGGATAATAGAAAACAAACTTAATGGCATAAGCCCATAATAAAGCAATTATACTCATCGACACATTACTCCGTTATGGTACTAATTGTGATGATTTTAAAGCAAATGCCTTACGCATCGTTTCCACATCTGGGTGTTCTTTAATCGGATCGTCTGGATAATATGCAATGTGCATCGCACCTTGTTGGTAAAGTGACTTAATTGTTGCTGCCATTTCTTCAGAAGGAATCTTCTGATCATTACGCCAGTTAATGGCTTGTAACTCCATCACTGTCTTTTTAATCCCGTTTGGATATTGTTTCACCCGATTCATAATATCCGTATAAAATTTTTCGGGATGATCCGATTGCTCCATATACGGCATTGCCATTATTGCAGTGAAATCATAACGTCTTAATGACTCTTCTAAAGACTGTGCATACCAATTTTCGGCGTACGGGTTAAGGGCAACTTGCGCATACAAATTACGTGCAGTCATCAAATAAGGCTGATATTGACGCACCTCACCTGCGAGCTCCATTGCAAAATCATCTAGGGTACGCGTTTTATAAGCAGTCCATTTCTGTAACTTGTCGTCATTATTTCGTATTTTAGCCAGATCCGTTGGCAAACCTTGTTTCGCATAGGCTGCTAGTGCTTGAGGGCTTGCATCTTCATAATCAGATAATGTCACATCATCATGAAATAACAGGCCATCAAATGGCGTTGATTTTGCAAGATCTTGATAAATCTCTTTAATGGTTTGTCTTGCTTTTGGTGAATATGGGCTTAAGCGGATATACCCCATATTCAAATGCTCGCCTGCTTTTGCTTGTTGCGTGACAACTAAATCCTTTGACACTGGGTCTGATTTAGGTAATTCCCATGCAAGTAAAGGCATCCAAGCATACAAACGCTGTACTGGCGTACGTGTTTGAATTTGCCAAGCTACTCGGTTAAATAAATCCGCACGCATTGGAATATGACGATTTGGGAAATACACCATATCAGCAGAACCATTTGCATCAGGATCAGAAAATGCTTGTAAATAAACAGTCTTGACTCCCATTGCATTGATACGATCTAACAGATTACCTAAATTGCGTTCCTGTTGTTGTGGGTCTGGATCATAGATATAATCTAAATCCACATGCATGATCTTTTGCGGACGATTATTATCATTCAAATTCAGTTCGCGGTTCTTAATTTCTTGTGCCAAGGCATTGGTTGACATATTTCCTTGAATTAAAATACGCCCCATATTTTGGATCGATTGTTTGGCATGATCAGCGCCATCATCCAAAGTAATGGTAATCGGCATACCCAATTGTTTAGAAATTTGAACTAATTGCATATTGTAGCGACCATAAGGCCAGACCATGACACGTGGTGAACGTAAACCATGTGCCTGCAATAATTCATTATTTTTCTTTAAATCTTGATAAACACGTGCTTGATAATTTGCATCGCTTTCATAGGTTTTCGTATTTGAATCATAGATTCGAGTAATCGCTGCTGGTTCTGAATTACCTTGAGGGTTTGCGTTTACTCCTCGATGCAAATGATAGCTATGACTTGCGATCTCAACTAAGCCACTATTTTGCATTTCTTTGAGTTCATTCCAACTCAAAATTTTATTGCGCGTAATCTCTTCCCCACCAAAGTCCACTTTTTGACTAGCTTTTGGCTCTAACCAAGAACCGACAACTGCTAATACAACTGGAATTTTTTTCGCACGTACAATTGGATAAGCATTTTGATAAAAAGATTGATAACCATCATCTACTGTCAATAACACAGGTTTAGTGGGTAAAGTATATTTGCCCTGATGTGCTTTAATCAGTTGATCGACATTGATAAAGTGATAGCCATTATTTTGTAACCAATCGATGTGCTCGCTGAATTGTTGTGCTGTTACTGCATAACTTGGGATGAGTGCATCTTTATGGTCGGTAATTTCATGATAACCAATGACGGTTAACGTTGTCGCATCAATTTTGGAATTTTCTGCAAAAGTTGCTGTATTCGCAACTAAACCAATCATTAGACCTAAAAATGTTTTTAAGGTCGGAGACACTAAACGTGTTGTCATAGAGATATCTTCTCAATATTCGAAAATGGCTGAGCGCGAATCATGCATGAATCATCTTACAATTTGTGGACAAATAAGATTTTTAGCGAGTCAGCTGGGAGCAAGGATTGTATTTATAATTTTAAAAACTGAAAATAATCTTAAAAAAATATTTTATAAATTTTATCGCAATATACATCAATATTTTAGCAATATGTAATTAGGTTCCTAACACGATACGTATTAAGAACCTAGTGAGCTAAATATGAAAGCTTAATATTGAATGAGCTGAAAATTTGGATGCTCAGAAAGTTGTTGTAAATAATAACGTTCTTTTTGATAAAAATATTTATATAAGCGATTTACCCATTCACCACGGCGGAATGTCTGAATCTTTTTATTCACGCCATCATATTGTAGCAAGAGGACATTCCCTTCTAATGGAGATAATAAGGTAATCTGATAGTCAGGATGTGAATGCTGATGTGAAGGACTCAGCTCTCGTATAATCTCGACCTTGTTCTCTCCATCCATCCAATAATGTTTATCAATCAATGCTTTTTCATTGACCCAAAAACCATTTTCAGCGCCATTATAAGTATTAATCAAGAAAAAATTATGTAATTCTTTTAATAGCTCAGAAGCGGTAATATCCAAATAATCATTCATAGCTGCCTCACTCACTCAATTTTTTGGTGCTCGTTAACACAAGCATAGATTTTTTATAATTTACCTCGCCATGTTTATGAATCTGCTGATCATGGATGGCAACATTAAAAGCAATTTTTCCAAAAGGTAAATTAACATCACATTTTTTGTAAAAACTTTGATTCAAAATGCATTGCTCTTTGTTTAAAAGATATACAGAACCTTCTATAGAATCAATAATTTTAAGCAGATTGTTAAAAACAGAAGATTTAAATAAAAATTTTTAAAATCAATATATTAAGATTAAATCATTTTTTTGATTTGTATTGTTTTTGTACTTTTTTTTTGCAAAGCATGAATGAAGCAATCAAATTAATGCCATCATGCTTTGCATCATTGAGACTAAATCACTCGTCGCGAGTTTTAACATCAAATAATTCAATTTCAAAAATCAGATTTGAATTTGCTGGAATAATTTTTCCCATTTTGCGTTCACCATAAGCTAAATGTGCAGGTACGATTAATTTACGCTTCCCACCAACGCGCATTCCCATGATACCTTGATCCCAACCTTTGATTACTCGCCCTGTACCAATCACAGTCTCAAAATAATTCCCGCGATCAATTGAAGAATCGAACTGAGTACCATCTTCCAACCACCCTGTATAGTGTGTTGTGATTAAAGCACCTTTAACAGCTTCTTTACCTTCACCTACTTTTAAATCAATAATTTGTAATTCAGCGCTCATTTTTTTCTCCCAACCTGATTTATTGCAATTGTAACCATTGAATATCGACTTGACCGTTATCGCTTAACAAAGTCCATTCTCCATCCATAATATTAAGCTGTAATTGCATCGTGCGTTCACATAAGCCTTCAAGTGCCTGTGTAGTCTGAGATGCTAATTGCCAAACTTCCACATTACTCAAAGTCTTAATCTTGGTATTTTTTTGCCACCAATCAGCAGCTTGTGAGCCGTAGGTAATCACAGCCACTTTTTTACAACGAGCACTGGCTTTTTTCACTTTATCTTCAGATGGACAACCGACTTCAATCCAGTTTTCTAAAAGCCCTGTTAAATCTTTTTGCCATAACGCAGGCTCATCCGTTTCAAACAAATCTTTGGTGAATTCTAATCGCTCATCGGCATAACGGGCGTAAGCAAGAATACGAACCATCAAACGTTCAATAGTCTCTGACGGATGTAAGGCAAGTGTTAGCTGATAATCTGCATAGATATGCTGATCCATATTGGCAATATTCAGATCTGCCTTATATATTGTTGCTTTTAGCGCCATAAAAAATACTCTTAAATACGGTGTACTCAAATTTGGCGCTAAGCATACTCTATTTTATTACAGAAAATATCGGCTTTCATCATTTTGAGCATCAGTTAGATCAAGGCGACAATTTAATAATTGTGTTTCAAACACCAACCAATCTTGTTCGGATTGGCAAATAATTTCAATTCGATTATCAATACTCTCTTCAGCAGACTTATAGTTAAATTGTTGAGGATTAAAGTTAAAACTTTTCCAACCTTGATCCGTATTAAATATCCCTTTGATACGGACCCAATTTCGTTGCGTACACAACAAATCTAACAGTTCAAAAAATTTAAATTGCCAGCGTTTAGGCAATTTCCAACCTGCAACGGTATAACCTTGGGCCGTTTCTTCATAATGATATGGAAGTTGTTTTATTTCTAACGGAGGCTCAATAGCCTGTGTTTGTTGTAACTTGAGTAAAGGTTGGATCTTACGTTGTACAGGTTGTTGCACAATATCAATCTGAGACAATTCAATTTTGCCACACTCAACTTCAATCCAATGCTGGACATAAGTGTCATATTCTTGTTTTAAAGCAGCATAGGCTTGATGATCTGCTACTGACATACAATCAATATGCGAGAGGACTACGATTTGGGCAGATTTCAGTTGATCGGTATATAAGTTCTGTTTAACCCAATCTTCATCATGTAGACGACTCCCATCTACAACAATCACCAAAGCACGCATTGCTAAACTACTTTGCCAATGTGGCTCGGTCAGTTGTTCCAATAATTGTGCAGGATGACCTAAACCCGTTGGTTCGATAAATAAACGATCAGGTTTACTTTCACTGAGTAAGCGAGCTAGTGCAATTTGCATAGGAAGTTGACTGCTACAACACAAGCATCCACCAAGTAGTTCTTTGACAGCATAGCCTTGTTGTTGGGTAATCAGTTGTTGATCAACACCTATTTGCCCAAACTCATTCATTAGAACAGCCCAAACTTCGCTTTCAGGCTTTTGAGTTAATAAATGCTGCAATAGCGTTGTTTTACCTGCACCTAAAAAACCAGAAATAATGTGAGTAGGAACAATTTTGGGAGCAATGAACTTCACGATTTACTCGCATTAAAAATTTATTTCATTCTAAAGAGAAAAATATGCGAAATGAAATAAAGAATGAAACTTATAAAACAATTCGATTAAAAATAAAAATAGAGTGAATTAAATCACAAAATTAATCTAAAAATACTATTTAAAACTAATATATAAATGTTTTATCCAATTATTAAACTATTTGCAAAAGAAAGCTCTTGTTTAAAACACGTAAAATCACAGATTATTTTTTAATCAAAAATACATATTTATATACATTTTATTGATAGGTTCAGGCATATAACTTTACAAGCGCCTCACAAAACCACGTTTTATGATGCTCTATTGTTAAGTTTTCCGTAAAAGATTGTTAAGAATATTGCTGTAAAAAACTTAGGCACTTAGCATAAATCTCATGCAGAAATTCAAGATTTGTTCTCACTCATCTCTCGAATTGAAGCTGTAATTTTTTAATTAAGTTTAAATATGGATGCCAAACATGAAACTCATTAAGACTTTAATTGCGACAACATTTGCTTTAACAGCGGCAACAACATTTGCAGCTTCGGCTCATGACAAATCACATAGCACCAAAACCACCGAAGAGAAAGTCGTGGTATCAAATCAAGAGCAACCTGAAACTCTAAATCCAGCTACGACAGACACCACAGCGAGTGATGCAGCAACATCGGCTGCTCCGACGGCTAGTAAATAATTTGATCTTCAGGTTCCTCCAGACCCTTTAGAACAACATTTGTAATGATTTGATTCATCTTTACAAATAAAAAAAGATCGAACCATGCTGCGGTTCGATCTTTTTTAGATCACTAGGAATGTGATGAATAAATCAACACTGGCTAGTTTTTTTGAAAATACTGCAAGAAGGTTGCTGTACTTCTTGTAAACGTAGGTCCTTACGCTGTTCTGCAGCTTCGAAACGACAACGCTTCCAATCCGTATCTAATTTTAATGTCGGAACAACTTTAGGTTTACGCTCCTCATCCACAGCAACCATGGTGAAATAGCAGGTATTGGTATGTCTGATTGTACGCTTTTGAATATTCTGTGCTTCTACACGAATACCGACTTCCATAGAAGTACGTCCTACATGATTAACACTCGCTAAAAATGTGACTAATTCACCAACGTAAATTGGCTCTTTAAAATTAACTTTATCAACAGACAATGTCACAACATAACTGCCTGAATAACGGCTTGCACAAGCATAAGCAACTTGGTCAAGCAGTTTTAAAATTGCTCCACCATGAACATTACCTGAAAAGTTTGCCATATCAGGTGTCATTAAAACTGACATTGTAAGCTCTGACTGATCATCAGGTGCTTGGTTCAATTGATCTAATGGATACATAGGAGAACTCATAGGAGAATACAACATGTGTATTATCGTTCATTCCTCAACGTAAAAATACGTATAAATGTATAAAACATCATCAACTATTTTTATGATAGATCGAAACATTATTTCAGTAGGATTACATATAGACCCTTTTTATTAGATTTTATCTAAAATTAACAATGTGTTATTAACAAGATAAATACTCATCATACAAAATTTTATATCTAATAATTTAATTTAAATTTGTAGCTTGAATGAGTCCCATCACGCCATTAACGATCATATCGACAGCAATTGTACCGATCAGTAAAGCAGATAAACGCCCCATAATGTCAAAGTAACGATCAATATACTTCGCATGCTTGTAGCGTAAATGATCGTGTCCGTATTTCATCGCGATAAGAATACTGCAAGTTAACGCCAATGTGAGGGCAATCACAGCAATTGCTCCTCCAAATGGAACACTCACGCCTGTGACAACCGCAGCACTAATTGTTCCTGGTCCGATCATAAAAGGCATAGCAATCGTACCTGCTAAATGCTCAGGAGCACCACGCATTTCACCGATTGTTTCTGCACCCTGGAACACATAACGATAACCAATTACAAGAAAAATTAGTCCACCAAATATTTGGAAAGATTCAAATCTTACATTTAGGTAGCGACTAAAAATATTCTCACCCCCCCATGCAAATAATGCAAAAACAGCAAAAGCAATTAAGCTCCCTTGAATCAATGCTTTATTAAATACTTTTACATCGGTATTCCGAATCATCCCGACCATGTAGACACTCATCAGGAACGGATTCAATAATGAAAAAAACAATGCAAATGCATGGATATAGGGTGAAAACATAAAACTTCCGTTATTACGATTAATACCTAAACTTCGTTCTAGTTAAAGTAAATGAGAATAGAATTTCAAAACGATTCCAACTGATTAATCAAACAAAGAATGCATATGCTGCGATTCAACACTTAAAAAACAGTATCATCGCTTGAACCCACGTATCTTAAATTAGTTAATTTAAAAAAAACTCATAAGTGATACAGGCAAAAATTGCGATCAAATAAACAGCGAAAAACTGATAAATAGTTTTTATGAACCGTAAAATCATAAAAATTAACCAGTTTGAATATGTTCGCATATTCATATTTCTTTAAATTTGTAGCGCTGTATATAACTAGTATTGAAAATGTAAAATAAGGATTTAATCAGTATATGAACTGTCTGATCAGCGTATTCTGGATCAGCAAATACAGGCACACGTACAAGCACTTGCGTCATCCCTACATGCCAATCAGCTTTCACATTTGCGTTATCGTGAAGGCAGTATCAGCTATCTGGATGTGATTGATTCGGACTGGAATCTTGCAGCAAGAGCAACTCGCTGCACAGCTTCATGGCAGTCGAATGATTGCTAGCGTAGATCTTATTCGGGCTTTAGGTGTTGGTTGGCATGAACCTAAGCTGCCGAGTCATATGCTATTGTTTTAATGAAGAGATTTAAATATATATTGCTTCTTTGAAGTTCCAATTTAACTAAACGTTAAAAAGCCAATTCTTAAAGACATGCAATTAATTTATAATTTCAATTAGATCGGTTTTTAATCACAAACCTCAAAGCCTGTAAATTTAGATTTAAATTTTCAATATTTATGCTATGATGCTCGTTCATATATGGGGATGTTATTGGCTTCGACGCTGGTGATGAAGCTCATAGATGCATGCCGAGAGCGCATTTTCTCTCGTAAATAAAATTTGCATTTTAATAGTCGCAAACGACGAAACTTACGCTCTAGCTGCCTAAGGGCAGCTTGTCCGCTTCACTGAATACTTGTGGTCAGTGAACCCGACCGAAGCGCACGCACACAAGTCCGTATAAAGTCAAGCCTCGGGGCTTTATACCAAACTTAGAGGATCGCACCTTGTACCCTGTTCGTCGGGTCGCTTGATGTTAAAACAATAGACGATATCTAAGCATGTAGTATTCTCGAGTGTAGTGCTGGCGGACGCGGGTTCAACTCCCGCCATCTCCACCAAATATCTAAATTTGTATGCTGTCACATGATGATATACAAAATTAAAAAGGCTTAAAACTGTAATGGTTTAAGCCTTTTTTATTGCAAACGAATAAGCATTTACTGCTTTTGAATTAAGTTCTGTGAATAGCTCATTAGATTAACTAGTTACTACGACAAAAGATGACGTATATTTAAAATTCATATTCTGATGTATAACTCAGTATAATTTATAATCATTTTGTTAAGTTTAGATTAGCTCCCGAAAGTCGGACACCCAATCGGATTGGCTTAACTACTTTATTGGGATGTGCGGGAGGCATGAATTGAAGCGTATTAGCGATAAGGGGAAAATACCTGAGTTTTTCAATAATAAAAGATATGACGAATATTATAAAAATTGTGGTGTGGTGAAATTAGCTCACGAAATCCAAGAACGACAAAATATCTCATTTCAAATCAACCAGATATTTGAGGATGATTACATTACTCCTATTACAGACGATGACCTTAAAGATGAGAAATTTATAACAATAAAACGCTTTAAAATTATTGATGGCAAACGCATTGAATATACCCCACCCCCAAGGACTATTGAGCAAATAATTGAAGATGACAAAAAGTTTTATTTGAGATTGATTGAGGGCTTTGCAGAGCAGACTTATGTTGAGTATCCAAAACTAGGGAAAATACCCAACAGCAAAAAACCTATGGAGATATTTCCGCGATTTTTATTTGATTGTAGACCATATATACAGCCACTAAAGGAAGCCACAGACGATATAGAAATTCGTGCTAAATATGCATTAAGGGAGAATGTGGATGATTATGATGAATACCCAGCTATTAGTATTAATTTAGATTTTTCCGATGATGCAATTATAGCGGACGTAAAAAAGCATTTAATACAATTGAGAAAGCAGCTAAAGCACAAGCCAAAACTTCTACCGCCTAAAGAGTTTATAAGAAAGTTTAAAAATTTTAGAACACTACAGGTCATTGACGTCCTTTTATGGCAGAAGCTAACAGAACAACATATTGAGTACGATACACTGGCAGAGTTTTTATTTCCTCAAGGACAATTTACTGGAAAGCAACTAAGAGAAACTATTATTCCATTTACAAAAAAACTTTTAGATTCAAAAAGTAATGAATCTGCATACATGTTTTATCTAGCAGATAAAAAGTAGTGAAAAGTAATCTAAATTCGTTTTCACAACTCTAATAATTATTAAAAAACATACTGCACCTACACAATATTTTGTCATGTAGGTGCATAAATGACTATCAAACCAATCCATATTCAATTTAAAACAGCTTGTGAACTACTGGACATAAAACAAGAAGCGTATGAAGAATTGAATCTATTCTACTTACAAGCAAAAATTCAGAAAGAAATTGGATCATTTCATGGTAAAGGCTTAAATAAGCATAAATATATAATGAAATATTTAAATCAAAAAATATCAAGATATGAAGAAGATCTACAACTAAAACTTTGGGAACATATCAATGAGCTAGATAGTAAAAACCCAAAGACGAAATAAACATTCATATCAGATTGAAATAAAAAAACTCGGATGAATAAGTCCGAGTTTTCTAAAGAAAATTTAATGATCTATCAAAATTAATGTGGCGCAGGTCCACCCGTAATTGCTTTAGGTTTTGGACTCATCCAAATCAAGGCACTGGCAAAGATAAATACAATAGCCAAAATCATAAACACATGATTAGCCGAAATCGTAATCGCTTCTTTATCAACTAAATTTGCAATCGTTGCGAGTGTTGCATCAGGTGAAAAACCATTTTGCAATAAGGTATTTTGGACTTCTTGTGGGTGCAAATTATTCACCATTTCACTACGAGCTACCTTCGTGTGATCATCCCAAATTGTCACTGCAATTGAAGCACCAATCGCCCCTGCCATTGTTCTCAAGAAATTCATTAAACCTGCGGCAGAAGCCATTTCTTGAGGTAAAACAGAGCCCATTGCAATATTCGACAGCGGAATAAAGAAAAACGGCACTGCAAAACCTTGCAAGATTTGTGGCCATGCTAATGACATAAAGTCTGCATCTGTAACCCAAAAAGCTCGCATGACCGTAACCACACCCAACAATGCTAGTCCAAAACTAGCCAATGCCCGTGGATCATATTTAGTTGATAACTTGGCAACAATTGGCGACATCGTCAAACTACCAAAACCCATAGTTGCAGTCAGATACCCTGCCCACGTGGCGGTATAACCCAAGTTAATTTGTAGCCATTGAGGAATAAGGACAATACTGCCAAAGAACGAACCAAAACCAAAAGCGAGTGCAAGCACAGAAACTGCAAAACCACGGTGTCGGAACACATACAGGTTAACCACAGGATGCTTTTCTGTGAGTTCCCAAATCATGAAAACAATAAAACCCACAACTGCCGTTAATGCCAATACAATAATACTGGTACTATTAAACCAATCTCGCTCATGCCCAAGGTCTAGCATCAATTGTAAAGCACCAATCCACAGCACTAACAAACCTAAACCGACTGCATCAATTCGTAATTTCTCAGTTTTAGTTTCTGCTACAGACAGCAAGCGAATGGCTGCCAATACACAGAAAATTCCAACAGGAATATTAATAAAGAAAATCCAATGCCAGGACAGATTATCACTAATCAGTCCGCCCAAAATCGGCCCCAAAATTGGTCCAACCACGGTGGTCATGGCCCACATTCCCATGGCTTGTGAGTGTTTTTCAGGTGGGAAAATTCGCATCAACAAGGTTTGGCTCAGTGGCATTAACGGACCACCACAAAGTCCTTGTCCAATACGGAAAAAAACCAGCATTTCCAGTGATGTCGCCAAACCACATAGGAATGAAAAGATGGTGAAACCAATTAACCCAAAGACAAAAACTCTGACTGTGCCAAAACGTCCAGCTAGCCAACCTGTAAGTGGAACACAGATGGCTTCAGCAACGGCGTAAGAGGTAATCACCCACGTTCCTTGTGAACTAGAAACAGCTAAGTTCCCTGTAATATGGGGGACTGAAACGTTGGCAATGGTGGTATCAAGCACCACCATAAAGTTGGAAAGTGCAATGACAAATGCGGCGAGCATTAACCGCCCACCGCTAAGTTCTGCAAAAGGATTCTGCGTTTTCATGGCTGATTACTTCGATGCGAGATCAATGTCCGCTTGCATCGACAACCCTACACGCAATGGATGTTCTGCAAGTTCTTTGGGATCAAGCGTAATACGTACAGGTAGACGCTGTACTACTTTAATCCAGTTTCCTGTCGCATTCTGTGCTGGAATCAAGGCAAATGCGGCACCTGTCCCACCAGAGAAGCCCTGAACTGTCCCGTGATAAACCACATCATCACCATATAGGTCTGAACGAAGCGTTACTTTCTGCCCTGCTTTCACTTTAGCAAGCTGACTTTCTTTATAGTTTGCGTCGACATAGAGCGCAGATACAGGCACCACTGACATCATCACAGTACCTGGTGCAACACGTTGCCCAATTTGAATATTCTTGCGTGTCACCACACCATCAACAGGCGCACGAATAACGGTACGCTCTAAATCAAGCGTTGCTTGCTCAACATGGGCTTTTGCAACTAAAACATCAGGTGTTGATGCTTCATTTACCCCTTGAATCAATGCTTCATTTGCAGCAAGTGTACTTTCTGCGGCTTTACGGCTTGAGGTTGCTTGGGCTAAACCCGCTTGAGCTAAATCTAAGCTTGCTTGTGCCGTCGATACTGCACTTTGCGCTTTGCTCAATTCCTCTTTAGAAATCGCTCCTGAAGCGGCAAGTTCATTACGACGCTTTAATTCTAAGTTCGCTTTATCAAAATCTGCTTGCGCTTTACTTACTTGTGCTTGTGCACTATTAATTTCATCATTGCGAACCACAACTTGAGAATTCAATGAGCTACTATTCGCTTGGCTTTGCTTGTATTGACGTTGCGCTTTTGCCAACTCAGCTTGTGCTTGTGCCAACTGGATTTTGGCATCACGCTCATCTACACGAACGAGAACATCCCCCTTTTTAACTTGTTGGGTATCTTTCACCAAAACTTCAGCGACTTGTCCACTGACCATTGAGGTGATTTGTGCCGTTTCTGCCCCAACATAGGCATTATCGGTACTGACAGCATGGTTAAAGAACAACGCCCAAATAGCATACAAAATTGCTGCAAGGATAAGAATAAGTGCGAAAAATCCTAAAAACTTTTTACGTTTTGCTTTCATTGCATCATCTGATGCCGAATTAGCAGCAATATCTTGTTGATTAGCTTGGGCGTCAGTCATATGTTATTCCTGAAAATTAAAGGGATTTTTAACTTTTGGTTTAATCAGCCGATTAGTCTAGTTTTTTTAACTTAACCAATTGTTAAAACCTAAGATCAAAATACAAACAAAAATTTAAATCGCATTTTAACGATAAAAAATCATATGGCGAGAATAAAAAAAATAACTGATGCGTTCAATTCTTATATTTTGATAATTTTTTATTTTACTTTCATGTAAACAATAAAAAAGCGTCAAAAGACGCTTTCATATTGAAAATCATCGTTAGAATGCGTAAGAAGCAATTGCCGTTGCAATTGGCTTAGCTTCATCATTGAGCATGGTCATACGCATGGTACAGCCTTTGCGTCCTAAGCGTAATGTTTCCGCACGCGCAGTAAAAAACTGACCACGACCCGGAGCAAGATAATCAACACGCATATCTACAGTTGCTAAACGCGATACTTTCTTAATCGTGTCAGGTAAATCTTCAGGGGTTGCACGGCGATAAAGTTGTTCCATTGCAACCACGCCACCAATACTATCCAGTAATGTCGCAGCAACACCACCATGCAAAATTTGGAAGGCTACATTACCGACCAAGTCAGGCTGCATCTCGATATAACCTTCAATTTGATCATCAACAACGCGCATGCTCATGCCACAATGCTTAAAAAATGGTGAAGAATTAAATGCTTTACAAAGCTGCTTTAATACCACGTCATGATCGGCTTTAGCACCTAACTGAATATTGCCTGTCCAGTTTTTCTTTACATCATTCATACGCTGTCTAAATCCAAAGGAACGATAAACATCCCATTATTTTGTACAAATCTAAAATTATGGGGCTACAATAGCGAGGATATTTAATTGAACTTAGCCGCTAAGCTCTCCCTAGCATGACTTAAATATTTCAATTATTCCTATAGTGTAATACTGAACATCGAGATTGTTATGACTTATACGTTCAATCGTCCCGCTTTTCCCGCGACTCGCATGCGCCGTATCCGTAAAAATGACCAACTTCGTGCCATGGTCAGTGAAACACAACTTACAGCTAATCATTTGATTTATCCAGTATTTGTATTACCGGGACAACAACAAACTCAAGATATTCCAAGCATGCCAAATGTGCAGCGTCTATCTGCTGATTTATTACTCAAAAAAGCAGAAACTTTGCTCGAACTCGGTGTTTCAAAGCTTGCTTTATTTCCAGTAACCCCACAAGAAGACAAAAGTTTAACGGCGGAAGCTGCATGGCATGAAGATGGTTTGGTTCAAGCCACTTGCCGCTTACTGAAAAAAGAATTACCAGAAATGGTATTGATTACCGATGGCGCACTTGATCCTTATACCACTCATGGTCAAGACGGTATTATTGATGAAACTGGCTATGTTTTAAATGATGAAACCGTTGAATGCCTAGTCAAACAAGCCCTCAGCCATGCACAAGCGGGTGCTGATGTCGTTGCACCAAGTGACATGATGGATGGACGTATTGGTGCGATTCGTCAAGCACTTGAACAAAATGGTTTTATCTATACCAATATCATGGCGTATTCAGCAAAATATGCCTCAAGCTTCTATGGCCCTTTCCGTGATGCAGTGGGTTCAGCAAGTAATTTAAAAGGTGCAAATAAATATAATTATCAAATGGATGTCGGCAATCGTGCCGAGGCATTGCATGAAATTGCACTTGATATTCAGGAAGGTGCAGATATGGTGATTGTAAAACCGGGTATGCCTTATCTGGATGTCGTTCGTGAAGTGAAAGATACCTTTGGTGTACCTACTTTTGTCTACCAAGTTAGTGGTGAATACGCCATGCTTGCAGGTGCGATTCAAAATGGCTGGTTATCTGAAAGCGTGATTTTAGAGTCATTGATGTGCTGTCGTCGTGCGGGTGCAGATGGTATTTGGACCTATTTTGCCGAAGATGCTGCACGTAAACTCAAAGAGATGAGATAGCAATCTCCCTTACTGAGCTAAAACACTCCTCACCTCTTTAATATCAAAGAGGTGAATTTTGAAATTGGTTTAATTTTTTATGCATATTGCCATTATTGGTGCGGGTATTAGCGGCTTGATGTCAGCGTTAGAACTTGCTGAACAAGGTTGCTCTGTTGATATTTTTGATCAACAACAAGCAGGTCAGGCTGCCTCATGGGCAGGCGGTGGAATTCTTTCCCCGATGTACCCGTGGCGTTATGCACCAGAAGTTAATCATCTTGCTCAATACGGTAAATCGCTGTATCAAATGTGGAATGAAAAACTTCTGCCTATCACGGAGATTGATTTTCAAATCCACAATACAGGCATGCTGATTTTCGATCAGGAAGACTTTGATATAGGACTGAATTATGCCAGTCAATATCAAGAACCCATGCAACAGTGCAATTTGTTAGAACGCAAACAACTTGAACAAATTAATCCGCATATTTCAGAAAAATTTCAACAAGCCATCCATTTTCCGCAACTGTCGAATGTACGTAATCCTCGTTTATTACAATCTCTCATCAGCTATCTTAAACAGCATCCTTTCGTTCGTTTTTTTGAGCACTGCTCAATTGATCAACTGATTGTTAAAAATAAAACGGTACACGGAATACAAACTTCAAATGGTCAAGTTTTTGATGCTGATCATGTTGTTCTGACCTCGGGCGCATGGAGTCAATATTGGGAAGAATACATACATCGACAAATTCCTGTACAGCCTATACAGGGGCAAATGCTGCTGTTCAAAACACCTGAAAACTGGTTACCTACCATGTGTATGAATCGGGTGATGTACCTGATTCCACGTCAGGATGGTCATATTGTCTGTGGTTCGAGTATGGCTGACTGTGGTTTTAGTACAGCTGTGGATGAGCAAACACAGCAGGATATTTTAACGGCGTGTCTGGAAATGGTGCCTGAGCTGCAACAGTTCCCGATTGTGCAACGCTGGGCTGGGTTACGTCCAAGTTCGCCACACGGTATTCCCTACATCGGTGCCATGCCTGAAATTGGAAACCTGTGGGCCAATTTTGGGCATTTCCGTAATGGGCTGTGTATGGGTGCGGGATCGGCACGTTTACTACGTCAGTTAATGCTGGGGCAAGAAACTCTTGTTGATCCAGTGGCCTATTCTCCAGAACGCTTAAAAAAACAGGATTTAATCTCTTCCTAGAATTTCAGTTAAGGCTGATTTCAGGTCGGGATACTGAAACTGGAAACCCTGATCCAGCAATGCTTTGGGTTTGACATACTGACCATTTAGAATCAACTGGGATTGTTCCCCCAAAGCCAGTTCAAAGACACATTTCGGCATTGGAATAAAAGGCTTACGTTTTAAAATCTGCCCTGCGACCTGTACAAATTCTTGCTGACTCAATTGTTCAGGCGCAACCAGATTATAAACCTTTTGCTTACTATTCGATTGCAGCAGAAAAACAATTGCATTAAGTACATCCTGAATATGAATCCAAACAACAGGTTGTTTGCCTGAGCCAATTTTAGCAATCATATTCAATCGAATCGGTAACAACATTTGCGGCAAGATTCCGCCATCACCAAAAACCACCCCTAAGCGAATAATTTTAGTATTTTGTTGAGTAAATTTAAGTGCTGTTTGTTCCCAAGCCTGACAAAGCTCTGACATAAAGATTACTTGTGGCGGTGTATTTTCGTCACAGATCGCCGTCCACATTTCTTCAGGATCAATCCCGTAATAGCCAATAGCTGAGCCAGAAATAATACATTGGGGGAAGATGCTTTTTTGCTGTAACCACTGATAAAGTTTCTCCGTCATGGCCAATCGGCTTTGTATCAGTTGTTTTTTTCTTTGATCAGTCCAGCGTTTTTGACCAATATTTTCACCAGCCAAATTGATGACATAGTCAATTTCAATGACTTTAATTTCATCTAAATCATTTACCCATGTTAAATCTGAATCATATGAAGCTTTATTTTTTTGTCGTGTCAGTGCAATCACTTGAAAATTATTTTTCAATAGAAAAGGTAAAAGATGAGAACCAATAAACCCACTTGCACCTGTCACCAATACCGTCATTTTTTTCATGGACTGATCTATCAAAAATGAATCGTATTAAAACTTTTAGCAGAATACAGGTGAATTACAAGTGAACTTTTTTATCCTAGTTAAACATCTTGTTTGCCATTCTTTGCGCCTGTGGACCATAGAACCAGTAGGTCATTAGAAATAGTGGAATGGCAAGCATCGCCCACATCCCTAACACCGTGATAAGGAACTGTGGCTGTTTTAGGTAGAGCAGAAAATTCTGCCAGATTTCAGGGTCTTTACGTGCAAAGATAAATAAACCAAGCAATAAACCACAAATGTTATATCCCCAAAAAATCAGGGTAAATCCCAAAGTCAGGCGTTTCTTTTCCTGCGCAGTTGGGGCACGGCGCTGTTGCTTTAAAAACCTGAATAAGACAAAAATAATCGCGATTAAATAAGGAACAGCAGTAAGCACACCACCAATACTATTAGGTAAAATTGCAGCGATGACTCCAGCGATTAGGCTAGAAATCAAGCACACAATAAAAAACCAAAGGTAGTACAAACGCAATGAAATCATGTAAATAAACCAAATCTAATCTACTTCAAAAATAATTATAAATTTTTTTCACTTTTTTTTCATTTTTTATGTCAACCAATCCTCAACTATCACCGTTATATAAGGTACAAGGTCGCAGCAACCGAATGTTCATTGCACGGCATCCGCAATATTTTTCGGTGACCTTTCATTATGACTCTCCATCTTTGACATTGGCTTTGTTAGTAGCCAAAGCCGTTGAAAAAGATTTTGACCGACGATTTATCATCACTCGAATCGTCGGTTTTTATTTTTTATAATGCTCAAAAATAAAAAATCAGAATATAAACCATGTCATATCTATTGAAATTCAATTTTCAAGTTCACAATGCGATGTACATCTGTGTTCAGTTAAGACGATTAGCAAAATAGAAAATCTTTCTATTGAATATTATCCTATTAAAACAAAAGTGTTCACGACAGCATATTGCAATGCCCGATGCCATACCATCCATTGGGTGCTGTAACTGTTGTTATTGGCAAAGCTATTTCCTGAATTTAGATCATCACGTCTTTGTTCGATATGAAATTGATGAGAATGCAAAATGACAATGCTATACTAAAATTTCATAAAATTAAGCAAGTTAAGCACTATAAAAATGAAATGTCCAAACTGTCAGGTTGACGTTGTAAATGAAAATATCAATATCCAAACGGATATGGGGAAATGCCAAGTTTGCAATCATATTTTTCGTATTTCTGAAAATTTTGATACGCCATCATATGCATTTGATATCAATCAACCCCCAAGCGGTACTTGGTATAAAAATAATATGCAAGAAATTAAACTAGGCGCAACACTGAGAAGCCCGATTGCTTTCTTTCTAGTGCCTTTTATGTTGATTTGGTCTGGTGGTTCGCTAGGCGGAATCTATGGAACTCAAATCGCAAAACAGCAATTTAGCCTCTTACAAAGTCTATTTGGTATCCCATTTCTGATTGGAACCATTATTTTTGGTTCGCTTACACTGATGATGCTATTTGGTAAAATTGAGCTCACCATTAATCAACAAGGTGGACGTGTATTTACGGGAATTGGCAGAATAGGAAAATCAAAATATTTTAATTGGAATGACGTTAGTCGAATTAGAGAAAACCGTTCAACTAACTCATCCAATAAACAACAAGCCCAAATTGTCATTGAGGCAAATCAGCCTATCACATTTGGTCTTGGACTCGCTCCAGAAAGACACCACTACTTATTTCATGCATTGAAAAGAATACAATCACAATATAAACCTGAAAGAAGGAAAATCTAAAGGACTCCGTCGATAAGCAAAATAAACTTCAGATGAACTCAAACCAACGCTTACTCACCTTTAAATTGAGGAAGACGTCTCTCAAGCATCGCACGTACACCTTCTTGAGCATCTTGCGATGCAAACAATGGCTTAAGATAACTGTCCATATTCTGAAATGCGAAAACCTCTCCCTGAGTAACCGCATCAGTTGCTGAAGCCAACAATGCTTGTAATGCAAGTGGTGCAGCAATACAGATTTCTTGGGCAATCTCGATAGCCCGATGAAGCTGTGTGCCCTTAGCAACAATCTCAGAAAGCAAATTTAGTTCATTGGCTTTTTGGGCATCAAAAGTTTTCCCTGTCAATAAATACGGCATGGCTTTTTGCCAACCTGCAGCCTGCACAAAACGCACTGTTGCTCCACCAAAAGGCATTATTCCGCGTAATACTTCAAGCTGACCAAAAATCGTGTCTTCGCTCGCGACGACAACATCTGCATTCAACATCAACTCTACCCCAGCGGTATAACAAATCCCTTGTACAGCTACAACAACAGGCTTGGTTCGATGCCGTCCTCCAACCCCCCAAGGGTTAATTTGCCCTTCTTCAAAACTAAAAATCCCTTGAGGAATTTTGGGTTGTAATTCCACCAAGTCCAGACCTGCCGTGAAATGGTCGCCATGTGCAAAAATCACGGCACAACGTAGTTTAGGATTATTTTCATATTCGGTTAAAGCCAGAGATAAATCCTCAATCATATGGCTATCAAAGGCATTTCGTTTTGCCACTCGGTCTAAGCCAATCAACATAATATGGTCCATGATTTCACGGCTTACTTTTCCTAAACTCATTCTTTTAATTCCTGTTTTTTAGTAATAATGTTGGTAACAAACTAGTTGATCATTTTCGAATGATCAAGACATATCTTGTCTATGTTATTCAACGCTACAAGGCTCTACTTTTTGGCTGAATCCGTGCTACCTTATTCAGGTTCATTTTATTTTTAGATTCATTTATGACCGTGCGTTTTTTTCATACGTCTGACTGGCATTTGGGGCAGTTTTTTTATAATCATTCCCGCCACTATGAACATGAACAATTTCTGGCATGGTTACTTGAGCAGATCAAAGCCAAACAGCCGCATGCATTACTCATTGCAGGTGATATTTTTGATGTGATTAATCCCAGCTCACAGGCACAAAAACAACTCTATCAATTCCTTGCCGATGCACATGAGCTTGCCCCACAGATGCAAACTTTGATGATTGCAGGCAATCACGACTCAGGTTATCGCATTGAACAGGTCGAGCCCTTATTAGCAAAATACAATGCTAAAACGGTTGGTGTGATTCGTTGGAATCAAGATAAAAGCCTCGATTTGGAACGTTTAATTTTGCCGATTTATGATCAACAAAGGCAGATTGTGGCATGGTGTATTGCCCTGCCATTTCTACGTTCAGCTGAAATCACAGGCTTTAATGAACACACCACCAACAGCCAAAATGCGATTGCTTATTTACACCAACAGTTAATCGAAGAAGCCAAACGCCGTAAAACCGATGATCAGGCCCTGATTCTGATGTCACATGCGCATATGCAAGGTGGTGAAACTTCGGATTCAGAGCGGCCGATTATCATTGGCAATGAAGAAGCCCTATCTACAGCTCTGTTCGACGATAGCATTGATTATGTAGCACTAGGGCATTTGCATAAACCGCAAAAAGTACAGCATCCACATATTCGTTATAGTGGTTCACCGATTCCTTTGTCATTTAGTGAAATCAACTATAAGCACCAAGTGGTTGAGGTCAGCATTGATCCTAAAAAAAATGAAGACGCGTTTAGCTTTGAAGCTCTGCCAATACCACGAAGTATTCAACTGCATAAAATTAAAGATGAACTCAGTGTAGTCATGCAACGTCTGCGCAATCTACCAAATGAACCGATCGAAAATCTCGAGCATCGTGAATATGTCGATATCGAATATCATACCTCGACACCACCACAGCCGAATCTACGACAACAATTTGAAGATGCCTTGCCCAAAGATCGTTATCGACTGGTGCGGATTTCCAGACAATATCTCTCCAATGAAAGCAATGCCGAGAGCAAGCAAACTATTAGCTTAGAACCACCGACACCCGAAAAACTATTTCAGCAAATTTGGGAGCAAAAGGGCTATCACGCCGATGACGAAGTTACCAAAGACTTTATGAGTTTGGTCGCAGAAGCGCAAAAGCAACTTGAAGATGATCAGACTGTTTAAGGACCTGCCATGAAAATTTTATCAATTCGACTGAAAAATTTGGCATCTCTGGCAGATGAGCATTTTATTGATTTTGAAACTGAGCCTTTGGCCAGTGCGGGACTGATCGCCATTGTCGGAAAAACGGGCGCGGGTAAATCCACGATTTTAGATGCCATGTGTCTGGCCTTATTTAATAAGATTCCCCGCCTCAAAGAAAGTGACGGCAAACTGTTAGATGTCGATGGTTCGGAACTACTCACCAACTCCCCTTTAACGGTTCTACGTCGCGGCACAGGACATGGTTTTGCCGAACTGTGTTTTGTAGCACAAGATCAGAAACATTATCTCGCACGTTGGGAAATTAAACGTGCCCGTGAAAATGCCAGTGGCAAACTGCAAAGTGTGCAACGCTCACTCAAATGCCTGACCGACGGTGTAGTGATTGCAGATAAAACCAAAGCGGTTGAAGCCCATATTCAACAGATTACCCAACTCAGTTTTGAGCAATTCACCCGTGCGGTACTGTTAGCGCAGTCTGAAGTCACCGCTTTTTTAAAGGCACGCGATAATGAGCGTGGTGAATTATTAGAATATCTGACCAACTCCAGTATTTTTGCCAGAATTGGACAACTGGCGTTTGAAAAAACCCGTGAAATCAGCAACCAGCGCAAACAACTGGAAAATGTTTTAGGTCATATTGAAATCCGTTCAGATGAAGAGATTGCTGAATTACAGACTCAATTTCAGCAGATACAACAACAGGTTCAACAGCTTGAAGCCGACAAAGTTCAGCTCAATCAACAGCAACAATGGTTTGAACAGCGACAGAAACTCGAAACTGAAATCACACTAAAACAGCAACAGTATGACATTCAAATTCAAGCACATCAGGCTTTAGCCGCAGATCGCAATCGACTCAGCCAACTCGAAACCTTCTCAGGTATTCGTCCTGTCGTGTTCCAACAGCAACAATTGGAAAAAGCACTGCAACAGCTTGAACCGCAGATTCAACACAAGCAGCAGCAATTTACCGCTGTAAGCACCCAATTTGAGCAAGAAAAAAAGGCTTATACGCAGGCTGAAACGGCCTTACAGCAATTTCAGAGTTTTGAACAAAAGCATCAGCATGAACTCACTCAAGTGCGTAAATATGTACAGGAACGTGAATACATTGCCGATGAATATAAAAAAACCAAAGTTCGCTTAAACCAAAACGAAGCGCAACAACAACCATTGCTTGAGCAACAGCAGCAGTTTGAACAAAGTCGCAACAACCTATCCATACAACAACAAAGCTGCTCTGAACAACTGCAACAGAGCGCACAATTCTCCACTTTAGATAAGGGCTTGAATGCACATCTTCAGCAGCTGCAGCAATTTATTCTGCAATACCAAAAAGTCGAACAAAATTTAGGTTCGATTCAACAGGCACAATCCAAACTTGAACAAGATCAGATCGTATTAAATGAGCTCATTCAAAAATTTGGTACACCACAACAGATTGAAAGCCAGCTTGAACAGAAACAAAAACTTAGAGAACAGCAACAAGCCCAACTGAATCAACTAGATCTGATTCAGCAAAAGTTACAGCATTATTTTGAACTTAACAAAGACCGTGAAGCACTAGCCCATCAACTCAGCAACACACAGCAACAACATCAGCAACTTGACCAACAACTGCAAACTAGCCAAGGCGCATTCCAATCTGCCAAAAATGAACGGGAAAAATTGCAGCAGATATTGCAACAACAACGTTTATTACATGCTGAAAATATTGAACATCTCCGTGCAGAACTCAAACACGGAGAAGCCTGTCTGGTCTGTGGTAGCACCGAACATCCCTATCGTGATGATGCAAGTCAGCTTTCCAAAGCCTTGTATGAGCTGCAACAACAGCAAGAACAACAGGCCATTCAACAAGAGCAACAATGCTTTCAACTTTGGCAAAACACACAGCAGCAATTTACCCAGATTCGTACCGAACTGACTCAATTGCAATCCGCAGTGCAACAAGCAGATGACAAATTCAAACTGCAACATCAGGAGTTAGTCAAACATGCCGCACAGTTCGAGATCCTCCTAGATTTAACTCAGTCGCATGCGAAAATCACTACCGTTCAACAGCAATACATCAATGAGGCAACCCAGTTCAAACAGCAGATTGAAATTGAGTTACAGCAACTGCATCAGGCCAATAAAGACCACTATCACCTGACTCAAACGATTCAAAATATCCGCTATCAACTCGAAAGCGTACAGCAGTTACAGCAACAGATTCAGCATGTTGTAGATTGCCTGACTAGCGATGAACAAAACTTATGGCAACAGCAAACGCTAAGCTCTGCTCAACAGCTAGCACAACGTTTACAGCAACGTGTTCAACAGATTGAACAAGCTGAAACACTCAGCAAGCAACAGCAGCTGCTTGAACAGCAACTGAATCTATTAAAGACCAATTTAACAAGCTTGAACACTCAACATGCGGAGTTTAGCCAGCAACTCAAAGATGTCGAGCTTAAAGGCAAACAAAATACAGAGTCAGCGCATCAACTAATTGTAGTGATGACAGGTTTAACCGAACTGAAAGCCAATGAATGGTTAAACCAACACGATCAACAGCGTCAGCAACTCCAAAATCAATATCAGCAGATCAAGCAGCGTTTTGAACAGACTCGTCAAATCTATGAACAGCAGAAAAATGAACTGGAACAGCTCAAGGCTCAACAACAACAGCAACACTCTACTCTTACTCAATCTAAAACTGAAATTCGAGCATGGTTAAGCCAGCATCCTGAGTTTGAAGAGCATCAATTAGCTGACTTACTTGCTATTCGTGCTGAGCAAGAACAGCACGTTCGAACATCGCTACAACATGCAGAACGCTTACTCAATGAGGCCGCCTCTGCATTGAAAACGCTGCAACAGCAATTACAGATACATCAGCAACAACAGCCACCCATCGAACACACCCAGTTGATTGAGTACATCCATCTCAATCATGAGAAGCTACAACAGCAAACCGAACAACGTGATAAGTTCAAACTGAAATTAGAAGTACATCAACAAAACCTTGCCAAGCAAAAACAATTTGCAGATCAAATCCAGCAGATTCAGCAGCAGGAACACCGTTGGAATAAGATTTCTAGTTTAATTGGCGATTCCAAAGGTAAAGATTTCCGTGACTTAGCTCAGCAATATAATCTGGATATTTTGCTGGAATATGCCAATCAACAATTAGCAATGCTATCGCAGCGTTATACCTTAAAACGTTTGGATAACTCCCTCAGCCTAGCCATCATTGACCATGATATGGATGGAGAAACCCGTTCAGTGGCTTCACTGTCTGGTGGTGAGTCTTTCCTGACTGCCCTTGCGATTTCCTTGGCAATTGCCAATATGGCTTCAGGTTCTATGAAAATCGAATCACTGTTTATTGATGAAGGTTTTGGCACACTGGATGCTTCATCCTTGCATATGGTGATGAATGCGCTAGATCAACTGCAAAGCCAAGGCCGTAAAGTGGTATTGATCTCGCATATTCAGGAAATGCATGAGCGTATTCCTGTACAGATTCAGGTACAGCCAATAGGTTCAGCTTCAAGTCGGATTGAGCTGGTGGGCTGATACAAGGCTTAACCAGTTACCCGAAACATAGTTTCTCGTCTCGCGCTTCGGGCAAATGAGAAACATAGCTTCGCAAGACATCGTGAAACGAGGTAGCTTTGCTTTTCCTCGCTCATCCTCTTGCACCAAACAATGCCGTTCCTACTCTGACCATAGTTGAACCTGCTGCAATCGCAGCTTCGAGATCGGCAGACATGCCCATACTTAATGTATCCCAGTCTTGCGGCTGTGCATGTTGAGCTTTCACTTGCTCAAATAGCACTTTAGCATCAGCAAATGCGGCATGATTTTCGGGTGCAGGAATCACCATCAGACCACGCAAACGTATGTGTGGAAGCTGACTGATTTGATGAACCAATTCTAAAACCTCATTTGGTTGGCAACCATCTTTAGAATTTTGCCCATCAATATTTACCTGAATACAGATATTTAACGGTTTTTGATTTTCTAAACGTTGCTTGGATAAACGTTCTGCAATAATGAAGCGATCGACTCCATGCACCCAATCAAATGTTTCTGCTAAATGCTTGGTTTTATTGCGTTGTACATGACCAATAAAATGCCATTCAATATCTAAATCTTGTAATTCATCAATTTTAGTCAAGGCTTCTTGCAAATAATTTTCACCAAAACAACGCTGACCAACAGTATACATTTCTCGTAAGGTTTGGCTCGGATGAGTCTTTGAAACAGCCAACAATTGTACGGTCGAAGGATCACGTTTCACCTGCTGGCAAGCTTGCTCTATTTGATTTAAAACAGATTGACGGAATTGCTCAGATTTATTCATTGACACAGTTCTCACTTACAAAATCTTTTTTCTCTCACATTCTATAATATGTTGGTAACACAGAGTGAAAGCCGTATATTATTCTATAAAAGAGTGAGGCATTTTGATTGTTTCGGGGAAATCATGGATATTACAGAATTACTAGCATTTGCAGTTAAAAACGGTGCTTCAGACTTACATCTTTCATCAGGCATGCCACCAATGATTCGTGTAGATGGTGAAGTCCGTCGTATTAATTTACCGGCACTAGAACATAAAGATGTACACCGCTTAGTGTATGACATCATGAATGATAAACAACGTCGTGATTATGAAGAAGATCTAGAAACTGACTTTTCATTTGAAGTGCCTAATATTGCACGTTTCCGTGTGAACGCATTTAACCAAAACCGTGGCGCTGGCGCGGTATTCCGTACCATTCCATCTAAAGTTTTAACCATGGAAGACCTTGGTTTAGGTTCAATTTTTAAAGAAATTTGTGATTATCCACGTGGTATCGTTTTGGTTACAGGACCTACGGGTTCTGGTAAATCAACGACGCTCGCTGCGATGATTGATTATATTAATGAAAACCGTTATGACCATATTTTAACAGTTGAAGATCCGATTGAATTTGTACACCAATCTAAAAAATGTTTGATTAACCAACGTGAAGTGCATCGTGATACTCATGGCTTTAACCAAGCACTTCGTTCTGCACTTCGTGAAGACCCTGACATTATTCTTGTCGGTGAGATGCGTGACTTAGAAACCATCCGACTTGCATTAACTGCGGCTGAAACGGGTCACTTGGTTTTTGGTACACTGCATACGACCTCTGCAGCGAAAACAATTGACCGTGTCATCGACGTATTCCCTGCCGAAGAAAAAGATATGGTTCGCGCCATGCTTTCTGAATCACTACAAGCCGTTATTTCACAAACATTATTGAAGAAAAATGGTGGTGGTCGTGTTGCAGCACATGAAATCATGATTGGAATTCCAGCAATTCGTAACCTTGTACGTGAAAATAAAGTAGCTCAGATGTATTCTGCTATCCAAACGGGTGCAAACTACGGTATGACTACACTTGACCAAAGTCTTAAGACCCTAGTTTCAAAAGGCGTTATTAGCCCTCAAGTTGCCCGTACTGCAGCAAAACAACCTGAGTCATTCCTATAATAATAAACGGATTAGAGAAATATCATGGACTTTAATGATTTACTCAATTTAATGATTCAACAAAGTGCATCTGATTTATTTGTGACTGCAGATGTTGAACCTTCAATGAAGATCAACGGTCAAATTGTGCCTGTTTCAAAGTCTAAACTCTCAGGTGAAGTCGTTGGTCAGTTACTTCATTCAATTATGTCAGATAAGCAGCGTAAAGAATTTGCTGAAACAAGAGAGTGTAATTTTGCGATCGTCAATCGTGAGAAAACAGCCCGTTTCCGTGTAAGTGCCTTTCAACAACGTGATATGCCTGGAATGGTTTTACGTCGTATTGAAACTGTCATTCCAACCATGGATGAACTCAAGCTCCCTAGTGTGCTAAAAGAACTCGCCATGACCAAACGCGGTATCATTATCTTTGTAGGCGCAACAGGTACAGGTAAATCAACCTCATTAGCTTCGATGATTGGTTACCGTAACCAAAATTCAAAGGGTCATATTATTACCATTGAAGACCCAATTGAATTCGTACATCAACATGCGGGTTGTATTGTCACTCAACGTGAAGTCGGGATTGATACAGATTCATTTGAAGTCGCATTAAAAAATACGCTTCGCCAAGCACCTGATGTGATCTTGATTGGTGAGATTCGTTCTCGAGAAACCATGGACTATGCGATTGCTTTTGCGGAAACAGGTCACTTAGTACTTGCAACACTACACGCAAATAATGCGAACCAAGCACTAGATCGCATTGTCCACTTCTTTGAAGCAGATCGCCATCCTCAATTGCATATGGATTTATCACTTAATCTCAAGGCGATGGTTGCTCAACAGTTGATTCCAACGCCAGATGGTAATTCACGTCGTGCAGCAATTGAGATTCTGATTAATACACCACTTTTGGCAGATTACATACGCAAAGGTGAAGTACACGAAATCAAAGATCTCATGAAGCGCTCTCGTGAGTTGGGTATGCAGACTTTTGACCAAGCATTATTTGATTTATATAAAGCAGGTGAAATTACGTATAAAGATGCTCTGAAGCATGCTGACTCGCCAAATGACTTACGTCTCACAATTAAACTTTCAGAAGAAGGCACAGATCAGTTATTGAGTGCGAGCCGAAATATTACCTTTGATGGTCAATAATTCAAATTAAGCCATTAAAAAAGGAAGGTTTTTTATAACCTTCCTTTTTATTTGTTTAATTTTAGTAAAGTACTAAGCTTTAACTAAATCAAACTCATTTTTTACGATAAGCATCTTGGCATTCAGAATCACTACAATAACCGTATAAGTTTAATGAATGACCTGTTAAGGCAAAATTATGCTGATCTGCAACAGCATGTTGCTCTTTCTCAATAATATCATTCGTAAATTCAACAACTTTGTTGCAATTTAAGCAAACAAGGTGATCATGATGATCTTCTTGCATGATTTCAAAAACTGAATGATTATTTTCAAAATGATGACGTTGGATAATGCCAGCCGCTTCAAATTGTGTTAACACTCGGTAAACAGTTGCTAAACCAACATCTTCACCTTGTTCAAGCAAAGTTTTATAAATATCTTCAGCACTTAAATGATGTTGTTTTGAATTTTCTAACAATTCCAAAATCTTAATACGAGGAAGGGTGACTTTAAGTCCAGCTTTGCGTAAGTCTTGATTGGAAATAGGCATTTAAAAAGGTCTCTCAACAAATCTTAAGTTGGAATAGGCAATAGAGTTTAGATGCAGTATGATCTATCCTTGAACCAAATGCATCATCATTTATCAGGATAGTGTAGCAAAATGCAAAAAATCATGCTGGCGTTATTCGTCACTTCAGTACTTAGCGGTTGTTCAGTCTTTGGTGTTTATAAAGTCGATATTCCACAGGGAACACCATTAACTAAAGCACAAGCATCACAAGTACAAGTCGGCATGAGCTTTCAGCAAGTCCGTTTCTTACTGGGTAGTCCAACTGTTACAGATCCATTAAATCCATTACGTTGGGACTATATCTACAACTACACACCAGGTACTTATGCTAAAAAAGCAAAAATACCGGCAGTGCGTGGTCAACACTTAAAAGTTTATTTCGATGCGAATGGTAATGTAGAACGTCTAGAAGGTTTAGATACGATTCCCGAATCACAACCTGGTTTACCAGCATCAAAAGAAGCGATTCTGACTGCGCCACCACTATAAATAGTTTCCCAAAAAAAGAAACCCCTCACCGAATCATTCGTGAGGGGTTTTATTTATGAACTTGATGGTCTGAAACGATTACCCTTAATAAAACGTCCAACGGGGTTCTTTGCGGCACGCTTGCGTCGAATATCTTTAGGATTAATCGTCAATGGACGATAAATCTCTACTCGATCACCCACTTGTAAAACAGTATCTACCTCAATCTTGCTACCAAATACACCAAGATTTAAAAGCTCTGGAAGTTTTACCTGTTCTGCTAAACCACTTGCATCAATCGCTTGTTGTGCAGTCATTCCTTCATTGAATGGAACGGCAATCATAAATTGCTGTTCAGGTGTCGCAAATGCAACCCAAACCTGTTTCTGTTCCATTATAAAACTTGCCCAATAATTGCGACAATCGCAATCAAAATTGAAAGCGGTAAAACTAAACGTACCGCAATACGCCATACGTTATAAAATAATTCGTTACTAAAGCCCATGGCCTTACGAAGATGGCTAATCTTCATAACCCAGCCTGCAAAAACGGCATAAATTAAACAAATCACTAATCCCCAAATCATCAATAGAGTATTAAAAATTTGGTCAACTTGTGGCACAGCCCAAACTGCAATTGCCGCGAGAATAATGCCCCATTGAATAATGATTGCAAGTTGGCGTTGTGCTAACTGCTCTTTAGCACATTGGATCAATAATGCAGCAGACATTATCGCAGCAAAAACCCACGCTAATGCTGGAAGTTGCGCTTGGGTAGAGAAGAAACCAAATGCAATGACAGCAATAAGCTGCGCGACCCAGATCGGAAAGACTGAACTTGTGACCGCTTGTTGTTTTTTCACTGTCGCTAAGCTACTTTGCCAATACAATCCTAGACCTAGACCACTTGCGACTAAAGCGAGCACTGTAGCATTGCCCCACTCTTTAAACTCAATACCTGTCCAGTTCCAAGTCGTTAACTGAGTGCCCATCACATTTGCACCAATAAAAGCAGCAATGACTCCAATTGTTGTAAGTCCAATTAAAAATTGGCGCGGTATAAAAGATAAACCAAGCGCTATAACGGCAAAAACTGCGAAAAAGATTTGAACAGGAAGATCTAATCCAAGCTGCTCAGTCACAATGTGAGCAGAGGTATTTATCATACTGCCTGCAAAGAAAGGAACAAAAACAACAGCGAACCAACCTACTAAACGCCATTTCGGGGAAGCATCAGCATCACGCGTTAAAGTAGAAAGTGCTTGTAACGCGGTCATCTGTGAACGTTTCGCTAAGGCAATTTCAAGAAAACCAATCGGTAGTGCTAATAAAAGCATGGTTCCAAGCCACAATAACCAAAAATCAAATTGACGATCAATTTGAATACCCACTGTTGGTGCTAATGTGCTAATCATGACAAAAGATAAGCAAAACGCCATCACTGGTGTAAGCCAGCGTGACAGAGTTGTGTCCTGCATACTGCATTCCTTAAAAAGCTTAGAACTCATTGTGCTTCTTTATGGAGCTTACAATGAAATATTCAATCTATTTTGCCTTTGTCACGTCTGAAAATCAAAACAAAAGATACCCAAAGAAAAAGGCAAATCACCATAGAGATGACCTGCCGCGCCTAATTATTATTATATTAAGTTGACCTCTTATTTTTTACTCATCTTCACCTTATTATTTTTCTACCATAAGAGGTCTTATTGTTATTATTTTATTGTTAAGCAAAGAACCGTGAAAACCAATTCTTGCCTTTTTTCTTTTCATTTTCTTTAATAATGCCAATCATATTTTCTCTTACTGCACCAACATAATCTGCATCATCATGGCGAATATGATTAATTAACCATTTAGAGAGAGCTTCATGCAATTCTTTATCAATTTCATGACCCAGTTCAAAGCGCTCACGATAAGCCTCTATTTTTTTAATAAATAAGTCATGCACACGCTTGTGAGGTACACGATACTTATAGTTTGCTTCTTCTTGTAAACTTTCTTCAAAGGTAAAATGTGATTGTGTATAGTCAATAATATTATCTAATACACTTTTCATTTTTACACGATCATGGGAATATTTTAAATCAGCGATTTCATTAATATAATCCAGAATACGTCGATGCTGATCATCGATTACTTCTATTCCTGTATTATATTCGGTAGACCATTTCATGCCCATATCGATTCCTAAAACCAATGTGATTTATTGAATAAGGACATAATATCGACTAAGTAATTAAATAAAAACACAGCATTTTTGTCAGATTTTAAATATTTTCAATAAAATAAATTAAATTATTGTTTTATATTTATTTAAATATTTTACCCAATCAAAACACTCAAGTATTTTTTAACCAATTTTAAAACCAAACTCAAAATGGAATTTAAATATAAAAAGTTAAGGAATTTATATTATAAAAAAGGTATATATCATGTATTAGTTTTGATTATACCTAATTAATATTGATCTGCTTTGGTGATTCGTTTTAACAGTGGATTGTCTGCTTCTCGAATTAAACGTTCAACACGTGTGAGTGCATATTTAATAGGTTTCCCATGCTGAAATAAAATCATTTCGCCTGGCTGATATGCAGTCCATGATTCATTATGTGTGAGCGGTTCAGTCGTGATAACAGCAACACGATCTTCAGGTGTCGTTACCTCGCTAAAATCTACTTTGACGTCTAAATCAATTAAATGCGCAGGTTGAAATGGATATTCTCTTACTAACCAATGCAGTTTAGTTGTCGCATAACTAAATAATGCTTGCCCATTGGATAGGCAAAAATTAAACGTGCCATGTTCAGCAATTTCAGGTGAAATCCGTTCTAACAGAGAAAAAACTTTCTCTATACACGGTTCTGTATATCCAAACGCTTCAACCATTTGATCTAATAAATAACAAAAAGCACGTTCGCTGTCTGTATTACCGACAGGTTCAAAGCGACCACTAAGCTGAGGATTAAAATCGTGTAGATCACCGTTATGCGCAAAAATCCAATGCCGCCCCCATAACTCACGTAAAAATGGATGTGAATTTTCTAGCGTAATTTTGCCTTGTGTTGCTTTTCGGATATGTGCAATCACATTACGAGATTTAATAGGATAATTACGAACTAAATCTGCAATTGGTGATTCAACTGCAGATTGATTATCAACAAATAACCGACATGCTTTGTCTTCAAAAAATGCGATACCAAAGCCATCACAATGATCAGACGTAACGCCAGCTCGTTGAGAAAATCCACGAAAGGAAAAAGTAATATCTGTTGGTGTAGCGCAATTCATTCCTAATAGCTGGCACATATCTTCTAACTATCTAACATCTAAGCCTATTGTGCATGAAGTTTAGATATCTTGTAAATCTCAATATGTGCTCAGTATTAGACTAACAATGATATAACTATCGCTGCACCATTTTATTCATGACAAAAGAAGTGGCAATTTTGTTAATTTCTAAGAAAACAAAATAATCTAAACATTTGAAATCTTCATCATAAAATGCTTGTTTAGAGAGCTTAGATTGCATACCTAGATATGTATCAAATAATTTTGGCATCCGTTCATCTTGTGGGAAGCTATATTCTGGTCTCTCAGGTTCGAATGCACGTTTTGAACGAATATCAATAATTTGGTGATCACCCAATTGCTGAATCTGACGATGAGTGTAATAGGCACGCGCTAAATTATCTTCAAGATGAATACTGACACATCCCATAAGGTACTTAGCACGCATTGACCACAACACCTTTGGCGCCAAATTTAACCAGAGCATTGATAAGGCTTTTCCAGAACGGAATTGTGGATGTACGCAGGTACGACCTATTTCTAGAATACTTGGCAAATGCGAAAGGTTAGGAACAACATCAAACTCTTTAGCGCTATAGCTTTGCCCAATCTCATGCCCCTGAAATAATTTAAGGCGTGTATAGGCAACAATTTCACCAGTCCATTTCTCACGTAATACAGCATGCTCACAACCAAAGTCATAGAGATCTTGATCGAGACCATCTTCAAAAGAGATACCAAATTGATGAGAGAATTGATTTGCTCTAAAACGTTGTACTTCTTGTAATTCTTTTAGATTGTCCACCCACCCAAACCGAAATTGATTTTGTGATGGTTTTTGGCGTAAAGGTGAAGTTAATGTCTGACGATAATGATTTAATTTTTCTAGCATAATGAAAGCTCCTTATGTCTAGAGTTACCTTAAATCGATTAAATGACATTGAAATGACTATAACGTGAACAGATCATGACGAAAAAAAGACCTTCATGAGGTCTTTTTTAATCGTTAGTGCTTCGCACGATTGGTAATCAGCGTTCCAACCCCGTGGTCAGTAAAAATCTCTAATAATGTTGCATGGGGTACTCGACCATCTACAATATGTGCACTCACGACCCCACCTTTGACCGCGTCTAATGCACAACCGACTTTAGGAATCATGCCACCGTAGATAACGCCTGTTTCAATTAAACGATCTACTTCTTGCGTACTTAATCCAGTTAATAAGTTTTTATTTTCATCTAATACGCCTGTGATATTGGTCAATAGAATCAGTTTTTCAGCACCCAATGCTTCTGCAACTTTTCCAGCGACAAGATCAGCATTGATATTATAAGTATTCCCTTCTTCATCCACACCTAATGGTGCGATCACAGGAATAAAATCACCTTGGGTAAACATTTCCAACACATCGGTTTTAACGCCTGTCACTTCACCGACCATACCCAAATCAATTTGAGAAATTGAGCCATCAGCTTCTTGTTTTTCCATAAGCAATTTACGGGCACGAAGTAAATTACCATCTTTACCTGTTAAACCAATTGCACGACCACCATGTTGGTTAATCAGATTAACAATCGATTTATTGACACTACCACCCAACACCATTTCTACCACTTCCATCGTGGCTTGGTCAGTGACACGCATCCCATCAATACGATCAGACTCTTGTCCTAAACGTTTTAATAAAGAGTCAACTTGCGGACCACCACCATGTACAACAATTGGATTTAAGCCCACTGTTTTTAATAGCACAATGTCACGCGCAAATGAGCTTTCAAGCTCTGGATCAGTCATTGCATTGCCACCATATTTTACAACCAACGTTTTACCTGCAAAACGTTGAATATACGGCAAAGCTTCAATCAAAATTTTTGCTTTATCAATGCCGATATGCTCATGTGGCATGCGTGTCTCCTTATTAAGCTTGTGCGAGTTCTTGTGCAATTTGCGGATATTGCTCTTGCATCATAGAAACAAATTCTTGGCGGATTTCACTTAATCGGCTTGGATTATCTGCATCAAAACGAACTGTGAAATACTCACCCGTATTAGATGCTCGAATAATGCCAAAACCATCATCAAAATCAAGTCTTACACCATCTATTTTACTTAAACGAGCGCCTAAACGATGACTTTGAATTTCAATATCATTTAAAACTTGTTTAGGGTTTATATCATGGGTACTGATATAGGTATCTTCAATACAATAACGTTCAGGGTAAATTGCTAATAATGCAGAAAGGTTTGCTTCGTCTGATTGAGTCAGGTATTCCATGACTCTTAACGCCGCATATAGACCATCGTCATAACCAAAACCACGGCCATCATTAAATACATAATGACCCGCATACTCTCCCCCAAATACGGCATTGCCTTTTGATTGAGATAAATATGCGCGCAAGAAACTACTTCCTGTACGAATCATTTTGGCTTGGCCATGAAGTTTTTGTACCGTCTCAGCCACCATTTGTGAACATTTCACATCAAATACGATTTCTTTTTGAGGATGCTGTTTTAAACAAATTTGTGCGAATAAAGACAATAAGCGGTCTGGACTAATAATATGGGCAAGCTCATCCACAATAACGACTCGATCACCATCACCATCCAAGGCAATACCAATATCTGCTTTTTCCGAAAGAATAGCCGCTTGCAACTGTTTTAAATGTTTTGCATGTGAGGGATCAGGTGCATGATCAGGAAAATTCCCATTGGCTTCACAACGTAAAGCGATAACCTGACAACCTAACTTTTCTAAAACCAACTTTGCACAACGACCTGCTGCACCATGTAAACCATCTAATGCAACTTTTAAAGGGCGTTTTAGCTGAATATCACTTAATAATGATTGTTGATATTTTAAACAAAATTCAGGAATAATATGATGCGATAATTCTTGTAGATCACTATTCTTTTCAATTGTTTCTAACGCAAATTGAGCTGCTAAACCGACCTGTTGAATAATCTCAGGGCTAGGTGGTTCTCCTTGTAAAATCCATTTAATTCCATTATCAGATTTAGGATTATGGCTTGCAGTTACCATAATTCCGTTCCCACCAAAATCACGCGCGATATAGTACATCATGGGCGATGAGCAACATCCAATGTTGGTGACTGTTAAACCCTGTGTTTGAAAAATCTTTTGAATAATATTGGCATAAGTCGGACTCGTTAGACGTGCGTCATACCCAATAACGACTTGATATTGTCCTGCATTTTTATATTGTTGTGCTAAAGCATAGCCAATTGAATGAATTACATGAGGTGTTAAATGATTTAATTTTCCGCGAATATCATAAGCACGAAAAATACTCAGAGGAAATGTATATTTTGTATTCACAGTGAACCCCTATTTTTATAATCATTAGCTGATTCAAAAAAACAGAACAATTAAGAAATTAGTTAACCCTTGTTTAAAAAAATTAAAATAATTTGTCAGCTGCTTTTTAATACAAATCCAAAGAACAATCAATATCAGAAATGCAATGCTTTTAAGCAAAGCATTGCATTTAAATTGATAATGAAAGCAGTATTAGTGTTGACCTGTATGTCCAAAACCACCTGTACCACGTTCAGTCGCAACAAATTCTTGCACTTGTTCAAATTCAGCTTGTACTACAGGAACTAAAACGTATTGAGCCAAACGTTCACCTGGTTCTAATCGGAATGTACTTTGCCCACGATTCCAAACAGAAATCATCAATTCACCTTGATAATCGGAATCAATCAAACCGACCAAGTTTCCTAATACAATACCATGTTTATGACCAAGACCTGAACGCGGTAAAATTAAACCTGCAAAGTTTGGATCTTCGATATAGATTGCTAAACCTGTTTTGACTAAGACCGTTTCACCAGCCGCAATATCAATTGCAGTATCTAAACAGGCACGTAAATCTAAACCTGCTGAACCCGTTGTGGCATAAGAAGGCAACGCCCATTCTTGACCTAAACGAGCATCTAATACTTTAACTTGAACTTTCATTACAACTTCCTACTTACTATTTCTTAACGTTTCAATAATGCTTTTAAATTTGCGAGATATTGCTGAGCTTGCTCTTTCGGATCAACATTCGGTGCGAGTTTCTTTTTACGACCATGCCACTCTAGATCATCTTGTGGTAATTCGTCTAAGAAACGGCTTGGGGTCATTTGACGCATTTGACCACCGTTTTTACGCTGCTCAGCAAGTGTCAAGGTAAGCCCTTGTCGAGCACGGGTAATGCCCACATACATTAAACGGCGTTCTTCTTCGATGGTTTCTGAAGCAATCGAGTTTTTATGTGGTAATAGCTCTTCTTCCAAGCCAATCATATACACATAAGGAAATTCCAATCCTTTTGCAGCATGTAACGTCAATAAGTTCACTTTATCCGTGTCCTCTTCTTCTTGCTGCTGCTCTAACATATCGAGCAATACCAGTTTACGAATCACACTTTCAATATTCTTTTCATCAACATCATCAGTACGATTAATCAGGTTTTGAATACTGGTATATAGACTCTCGATATTGTCAAGTTTGGTTTTTTCTTGAGCAGGTGTTGCTGCTTGCTCACGTACATAATCGATGTAACCCGCTTCGTTGATCATTTGACGAACTTTAGGGACAGGCTCATCATCGTCTAACAATTCACGGGTAAATGTTGCGATAAAATCAGCAAACTCATGTAATTGAGTGGCAGCTTTCTTAGGCAATATCATCGACAATCGCTGATCTGAAGAAGCTGTTAATAACGATAAGGTATTTTCTTGTGCAAATAGTCCCAGTTTCTCTAAGGTGACAGGCCCAATTGCACGCTTCGGTGTATTAATAATTCGTAAGAAAGCACTATCATCTTCAGGATTAATAATGAGACGTAAATAGCTCATCACATCTTTAATCTCAGCACGAGCAAAGAATGATTGCCCACCTGATAATTTATAAGGGATTTGCATTTGACGGAGCTGCGTTTCTAATACGCGTGCTTGGAAATTACCACGATATAAAATCGCATAGTCTTTCCAATTTTTACCATTCATCAATTTATGCGTGATGAGATCTTTAACAACACGTTCCGCCTCATCATCATCATTCAAACAAGTGATCACACGGATATTTTCACCATGTCCTTTATCACTCCACAATTTTTTATCAAAAATATGTGGATTGTTTTCAATTACGGCATTAGCCGCTTTTAGAATACGACTGGTTGATCGGTAATTTTGCTCAAGTTTAATGACTTTTAAATTATGAAAATCTTCTTTTAATAAAGCCATATTCTCAGGCTTTGCACCACGCCATGCATAAATAGATTGATCATCATCACCTACGGCAGTGAATTGCCCCATCACACCAACAAGAAGTTTTACAAGGGTATATTGTGCAGTATTGGTATCCTGATATTCATCTACCAGTAAATAGCGAACACGATTTTGCCATTTGTCTCTGACTTCAGCATTCTCTTGCAGCAAACGTGTTGGCATCACAATCAAATCATCAAAATCAACGGCATTATAAGCGCGCAGATTACGCTCATAGAGTTGATATAAATGTGCTAACTGTACATCATCAACTGTTTCACACGTTGAATGGGCTTGCTCTGGTAAAACTAAGTCATTTTTCCAATCAGAAATTTTCTTCATTGCTTTGGCGATGAGTTCTTTACTTTCTGCGCCCGACATATTATCGCGCTGCATTAAGTCCATCAGAATTCGTTTGCAGTCGTCTGCATCTAAAATCGAAAAATTGGCTTTAAGAGGTAAGTTTTTTAATTCTAAACGCAATAAATTTAAGCCAAAAGTATGGAAAGTCGAAACTGAGAGTCCTTTTGCTTCTTCACGTGACAATAACTTAGCGACACGCTCCTTCATCTCACGTGCGGCTTTATTGGTAAAGGTCATGGCAGTAATACGATGTGCTGGAATACCACATTGCTGTACTAAGAAAGCAACTTTTCGTGTAATCACTGAGGTTTTACCTGAACCCGCACCTGCGAGCACCAACAATGGCCCTTGAACATATTTCATCGCTTCAAGTTGCTTGTCATTGAGTTGACTGGCAGATGACATCTCGTAATACCTCTCACGTTTTCGAGCATGATTATAGACATCTCTGTTTTAGAATCCCAATAGTAAATCTTGGGATATGTATAAATTATGATGCCTTATACAAATAACACGCCATAGCTTGTCGCAAGCTATTCGACACAATAAAAAAACCACCCGAAGGTGGTTTTTTTAAATCAGTAATAATTACTGTTTTGCATAAATGCTAATTTCTACACGGCGGTTTTGTTCTTTACCAGCAGCAGTTGCATTTGAAGCGATTGGATTAGAAGAACCTAAACCTTGTGCATCAATACGGCTACTTGAAACACCTTGGCTTGCTAAATAGTTTTTAACTGATTGAGCACGTGCTTGAGACAATGGGATATTGATTGAATCATTACCGGTATTGTCTGTGTAGCCAGTAACTAAGATTGCGCTCTTGTTATCTTCAGCTAAAGTTTGCGCCACTTTGTTTAATGTACCGTAGAAGTTTGGTTTGATGTTTGATTTATTGGTATCAAACGTGATGCTACCCGGCATGATCAATTGAACAGAACCATCTGGATTACGACTTACATCAACACCTGTACCTGCCATTTGCTCACGTAATTTTTTCTCTTTGTTATCGAGATATAAACCACTTGCACCACCAAGAATCGCACCGATTGCAATTGCACGGTTGTTTTGGCTGCTGCTACCGTTATTAATACCTTTAGAAACACCGTAACCAGCCGCCGCACCAATTAATGTACCTAAAGCAGCTTTGTCGTATGAAACACCGCCGATATCATTACCTTGTCCGCTCATTGTTTGGCAACCAGAAAGTACCAATCCAGCCCCTACCAATGTTGAAATTACTAATGCACGCATTGCGTAGCTCCTGTCTATGTATTTTGTTGTCTGAACAAATAATGAATGAGAAAATCAAGCCAGACCATTGATATTTTGTTAATAACAAACAGTTTATTTATATTTTTGTAATATTTTGATGCACTTTTCTTGATCTTATACTCACATTCTCTCCACTGTTTATCATTTTGCATAAAAATACACTTATGAGAAATAAGTCACATTATTAAAAATTAAGTAATCATCTAAGTCTTCTATGGTAAAAATTTTAATTTCCCAGATTTTGTATCTATAAGTACTGGAATATATGAAAATTGTGAACATTTAAAAATATACAGTTGTATTTAAATATCAGTTGTTTATAGTTAAAAGGATTGTTTTATCGAAAATTAGCACCCAAGGTTTGATTTATGTCTACCACAAATAAAAAAGTATCGTTATTAGAAAGGGTAACTAAAGGACTTACTGTTGGTTCTGTAATCACAGGAAGTACTTTTTTACATGGTCCTCCTGTTCTTGCTCTTGGTTTTACAAAATTATTTAAAAAATCAAAAAAGGTAGATGAAACCAATATTCAGTTGGCGAATAGTTGGATTGGGGTAAATAATCAACTGATTGAAAAAGTCTTACCAAATCTTAAATGGGAAATTAGTATTGATGAAAAGCTCGATCTGAATTTACAAGGTCGTTATATGATGATTTGTAATCATCAAAGTTGGGTTGACACCACAGTAAATCAATATTTTGGTCTCACACGTATGCCACTCACCCGCTTCTTTACCAAGTGGGAACTCATCTTTATTCCTTTTGTTGGGCAAGCCTTTAAGATTTTGGGTTTCCCAATGATGAAACGTCACTCAAAGGAACAAGTGGCTAAAAACCCAGAACTGAAACATCGCGATATGTTAGAAGCACGTAAAGCCTGTGAACAATTATTAAGTCAGCCTTTTACACTACTCAATTATCTTGAAGGCACTCGCTTTACCGCAGAAAAACAAGCAAAACAGCAATCACCCTACCAAAACTTACTTAAGCCAAAAGCAGGTGGCTTGGCATTGGCTTTAAACATCTTAGGCGATAAGATTGATGCTTTGGTTGATATGACAATTGTCTATCCTGATGGTGCACCAGATTATGGTGATTTCTGGCTAGGCGATGTTTCACGTATTGCTGTGGATTTGCGTAAAATAGAAATTCCAGATTGGGTACTGGGTGGAAATTATGAAGATGATCCAATCTACCGCGAACGCTTCCAGCAATGGGTCGACCAAATTTGGACAGAGAAAGACCAACTGATTTCACAAATGAAATCTAAATATTATCAATAGTCTGATTAGGAATTGACTCACCACATGACTCAGCAGGACTCAAAACAAAACTCTAAATATAACCTTGTAAATCCAAACAGTAAGTTTTTTAAACTGTTTCTGGTTTATGACATTTTCATGGTGTTTATTATTGTTTTTAATTTGTTCTGCTTAGGCATGAACTTTTTTTTAATGAGTAATATTGGCGAATGGTTTTTTAATACGATCCATTTAGCCGGTGTACTTGAATTCTATCGTAGCTATCTGCACCCTTGGGTGATTATCACCGAAGCATGGTTTATTATTTTTTTAATCACTGAACTTGCCGTGCGATGGGCAATTGCGATTGTGAATAAACACCATGCTCGTTGGTGGTTTTTTCCATTTATTCATTGGTATGAAATCTTAGCGATTATTCCCCATTTACGTTTTCTACGTTTATTCCGCGCAGGTATCATTGCCTATCGTTTACATGAACTAGGTTATAAAGTCGTTCCAGATAATATTCGAATTAAGGCACTTTTTTATTACAGTGTCGTTATGGAAGAATTGTCAGATCGTGTGGTGATTACAGTTATAGATGGCGTCCGACAGGAGCTAGAAACCAGTTCAAGTCATAAAGATATTATTCATGAGTTAGTAGATCATCATCGTCAATTATTTACCGTTGCCCTTTCTTCTATATTGCAAGAATCTTTAGCAAAAACGTTACAAGCACAACAACCGATCATTACGCAAAAAGTAGGGATTATTGTTAATCAAGCCATTGAAGATACGCCTGAGCTAACTCAATTATTACGTCTAATCCCAATCGTAGGTGGTCGAATTGAACAGCAAATTCAAAGTATAGGGCAACGTTTGGGTGAAAATATCAGTGCAGGTTTAATTGAGCCGTTTACTAACGGATCTGTAAATCAACCCAATGAGAATTATTTATTTATTGCAGAAAAAGTCAGTGAATTGAATATTGATAATAAATACTTAGAAGAATTGGTCGAATCAGTAGTATTTGAAAGTCTTGCAGCCATACGAAAACAAGTCAAAGTCAAACAATGGCAGCAAACTTTACGTGAATATGATCAATTGGATAAAAAAGTAGAATGATTACAAGAAAATTTACCAATCTAGCTAGAGAATTCCTGTAATTTGTTCTAGCATTTGCTTTTATTTACAACATGCTTTAACACAATAGAGTGCTTAAAAAAGCCCTTAAGGATAAATTATGGCTGATATACGGATTACGGGCAGAATGGTGAATTTTAGTCGATTAACATTCGACACAAATGACCATAATGCGATCCGCCAGCAACTTACAAGCACCCTCAATGAAGGTTCTTATCTTGGAACATTAGTCATTATTGACAGTACCGTTGAACAAGAGCTGATTGCCTTAATTCAATTGCTGATTGATCTTGGGTTACAGCCAATGGCGGTAATTGATGGAATTTTAGGTGATGAAGCTCGGGCGATTCAATTTCCTGTACTGCCTGCTGATCAACCTTTACAGCGTATCAAAGCATCAAAAGAGCAAGTCGTTGTTCAAGCACCTGAAAAAAATACTGAAACTCAAGAAATACAAACACCACAAAAACAAACACCGACTACGCATATCACCTCGTATCATGATGAGATTTTGCGTACTGGACAATGTTTGGTACAGGAGCAAGGTGATATTATCTTGAATGCGGGTATGAATAGTGGCTCTGAAGTCATTGCGTCTGGAAATATTCACATTTATGGCAATGCTCGTGGTAGAGTCATTGCAGGCGCAGGTGGGTACACTTCAGCTCGAATTTTTTGTCATTCACTAGAAGCAGAGTTAATCTCGATCGCAGGGACATATTGTGTGGCAGATGATATTCCTAAAGATATGATCAAAAAACCCGTACATATTTATTTAAATAACAAGCAAGAGCTTGAATTTGAAGCCTTACAGTTTTAATTTTAACTTGTTAAACACCCAAAAAGCCCTTTTAGGGCCGTATGACCATAAATAGGAGTGGATTCGGTGGCCAAAATTGTTGTCGTAACGTCAGGCAAAGGTGGTGTAGGTAAAACTACAACAAGCGCATCTTTTGCAACAGGTTTAGCCCTACGTGGTCATAAAACTGTTGTAATTGATTTCGATGTAGGTTTACGTAATCTCGATTTGATCATGGGCTGTGAACGCCGTGTCGTTTATGACTTTGTCAATGTCATCAATAATGAAGCTCGCTTACAACAAGCCCTGATTCGTGATAAAGAAATCGAAAACCTATACATTCTTCCAGCATCTCAAACACGTGATAAAGACGCTTTGAGCGATGAAGGTGTTGCACGTGTCATTGATGAACTATCTCAAGAGTTTGATTACATCATCTGTGACTCACCTGCGGGTATTGAGCGTGGCGCGATCTTGGCAATGTATCATGCTGATGAAGCAATCATTGTGACAAACCCAGAAATTTCATCAGTACGTGACTCTGATCGTATTATTGGTATGCTTGATAGTAAAACTAAAAAAGTTGAACACAACGAAGGCCGTATCCGTAAACATCTCTGTATCACACGTTTCAACCCTGAACGTGCTGACAAACAAGAAATGTTAACGATTGATGATATTTCAAAAGATATTTTACGTGTTCCGACTTTGGGTGTTATTCCTGAGTGTCCAAGCGTACTTCAAGCATCGAACGAAGGTAAGCCCGTAATTCTTTATGATGGAACTAAAGCTGGGCAAGCCTATGATGATTTAGTCGCTCGTTTCCTAGGCGAAGATCGTCCTTATCGACACATTACAGTACAGCCAAAAGGTTGGTTAGCTAGACTATTTGGAGCGTAATTATGGCTGGATTCTGGAGTAAACTTTTTAGCAGTGATGAAAAACCATCAAGTGCACAAACTGCCAAAGATCGTTTGAAAGTTATTGTTGCATCTGAACAAGGTTTAGGTCGTCGCTTAAGCCAAGACAAAATTGACCAAATGAAAAAAGAAATCATGCAAGTGGTCAGTCGTTACGTTCGTGGTGTAGATGAACAACACATTCAAATGCAAGTTCGTTCAGAAGCAAATATCGAAATGTTAGAAATGAATATCAATTTACCTGAAGATCGATAGAAGTTTTTTCATTAGCGATTTTTCGCAAATAAAGGCAAAATACATCGCGACTGAACAAGGCCATGCTTTGTTAATTATTCAGTCCCGTATTTTGCCTTTATTATTTTAAGACTGAGGAGATTGTCATGGCATTATCACAGCCAGCAACTTTCAATGAAGAATGGTCAGATGAGCGTGTTTTTGCCTACCTCAACCAACTTCCACCAGCAGATGTCAATGCTGACTTCCATGTGCTCTATCATGCTTTCAAACATATGCGTCCTTTCGACTATGAGCGCTTGATCACCAAATTTTTAGCTGATGGTCGTGATTTAAATGCGACTAATCCTGAAGGACAGCGTATTCATGACGTGATCGCTCAATTTCCACGTCAAAAAGACGGCTTCTTAGAAGTATTAGCAAAATTTGCTTAAGATAAAAAAGCCTGCTTAAAGCAGGCTTTTTTATCTCTTTATTTTATCGACTACCAATCAAATAAACGCCCAGTAAGGTAAAAATCCCACCAGAAATACCATCAATCCATTTTGCAAAATTTTGATATGCTGTTCTGAATGTAGGCAATGAGAATACAAACGCTACCACTAAGAACCACAGCAAGGTCTCTATCGCAATAATAATAAAAAGCAAAGAGTGATGCTGATCAAATAAAGGATTGGCTAAGAATAATGAAAATACACTGCCAAAATAAATCACTGCTTTAGGATTCGATAAGTTAGTGAGTAAACCTTTCATAAAAAATAAATAAGGCGACTGAGGTAATACTATCTGTTTGATACTTTGCTCACCTTTTGAAAAAGCTGAACGAAGCATTTGGTATCCCAACCAACATAAATATAAACCACCAGCGACTAAAAGGCCTTGTTTTAGCCAAGCCATCTTTTCAAAAATAATATTCAGTCCCATCAATGCTAAAAGTGACCAAACCATTGCCCCCAAGCAAATACCAAATGCAACCAATACCGCATCCTTACGAGAACGGCTGACAGCAGTTTGAGAGACTAAGAAGAAATCAGGTCCTGGAGTGATAAGCGCACAAAAATGAATAAAAATGAGTGTACATAATGCAACAAACATGGCTCACCCTTTAGCTTGTATTTTTAAACAATAAGCTTAAATAAAAAACGTGATTATTACTATATAAAATTGATAAACCTATAACAATAAAGCCCCTAAAGAGGGGCTTTATTAGTGGAATATTCTTATTAAACGAGAATATCACGTTTGCCGTTAGCTCCCATTGAACTTACGATCCCGTTCTCTTCCATTTGATCAATAATTCGTGCAGCTCGGTTATACCCCAAACTAAATTTACGTTGTAACGATGATGTTGAAGCCTTGCGCGTTTCAAGTACAAAAGAAACACACTGATCATAAAGTGCATCACGATTAGGATCACCATCACCATCTTCAAAACCACGTGAGGTTGGTTCTTCATCAAATGGGGTTAAGATTTCATCAACATAATCAGGCTCACCACGTTCACGCCAAGCGTCACAGATGCGGTTCACCTCATCATCACTAATAAACGCACCATGCACACGCTCAGGTTCGATTTTACCTGGTCCTAAGAATAGCATGTCACCGTGCCCTAATAGATCTTCTGCCCCACCTGCATCAAGGATTGTTCGAGAGTCAATTTTACTATTTACACGTAATGCAACACGTGTTGGGATATTCGCTTTAATCAAACCTGTGATGACGTCAACTGAGGGACGTTGTGTTGCAAGTAGTAAATGAATACCTGCTGCACGAGATTTCTGTGCAAGCCGAGTAATCATCTCCTCAGCTTTTTTACCAACCTGCATAATCATGTCGGCGAATTCATCTGCAACAATCACAATCGATGGTAAAGGAGCTAATCGCGGTGCACGCTCCCCTACAACTGAATCACTAGCTTTCCAAGTTGGATCAATCAAATCTTCACCATTGGCAATCGCTTCTTCCACTTTGCGGTTATAGTCAGCCAATTTACGAATTTTTAGAAAAGACATTAGTTTATAACGACGCTCCATTTCATTTACACACCAATTCAATGCGCTTACAGCATCTTTCATATCAGTAACAACAGGTGTTAATAAATGTGGAATATCATTGTAGTTAGCTAATTCAAGCTGTTTTGGGTCAATTAGAATTAAACGCAATTGATCAGGCGTGTATTTTAACAACATTGATAAAATCATTGAGTTAACAGCTACTGACTTACCTGAACCAGTTGTTCCCGCAACTAACATATGTGGCGCTTTGCCCAAATCAGTAATCACAGGATTACCTGAAATGTCTTTACCCATCGCCATCGAAAGTAAACCCGCTGGGTCTTCAAATGCAGGTGTCTTTAACAACTCAATCAGTCGAACCATTTCGCGGCTGCTATTTGGGACTTCAATGCCGATATAAGGTTTTCCAGCAATCACCTCAACCACACGAACAGATGCCATTGACATTGAACGTGCTAAGTCACGCGAAATATTGGTCACTTTAGATGCTTTTACACCTGGTGCAAGATCTAGTTCAAAACGTGTCACGACAGGCCCAGGTTGAGCCTCCACCACTTGAGCTTTGACGTTAAACTCTTGCAATTTAATTTCTAGCAGTTCAGACAAACGAGCTAATTGTTCAGCTGTAAAGTTCACCTTTTTATTCGGATCTACTTCGTCCAATAATTCTAAACCTGGCAAAGTTGGTAAATCACGACGTTTTTGAGCCACTTGCATCGCACGAGACATCGGACGACCAAATGAGTCTGTTAACGGCGCGTCTAAATCAAAATCATCTTCGATATCAAAATTTTCTTCAACTTTACCCGCAGTTTCTTGCCATGCTTCAATAAATGCTTCTTTTGATAAACTCTCTTTAGGTGTTTCAATCTCAATAGGTGCTTTTACAAAAGCCGAAGACTGCGCATAGCTCGGAGTTTGCAATACAGATTGCTGTTGTTTGTCTTCAATGAACAAATCTTCAAATTCATCAAAGCCTTCATCCAAAATACTTTGCTTATCGTCAGCGATCATGTTTTTGATCGTATGATGCGACTGAACTACCGTTGCTTGCGGTACAGATTGAACGTCTATTGAATCTAACTCAATATCAAAGTCAATTTCATCACTTTCATTTTTTGCCGTTGATCGCGTTTCTTGAATAAATGGCTTATGTACATCCGTAGCCGTTTTACTATTGGGAACAGCAGCCAATAATTCATCGAATATTTGGTCATCATTCCAATCGACTGGACTCTGATGAGGACGTTGCTCTACAGAAGAAACTTCCGTTGCTGCGTGTACATATTGAGATGAAGGATTTATAGCATCATCTGCCGCTCGCAAAAGTGCATCAATTTCTTGTTTATGGCTCGCATCATCATGTTGTAATGCACGCCATACTTCACCTGTTTGAATTAAACGCTGACTATCGGCTGCAAGTTGATGTGCTTGTTTTAAAGTTTGCTCAAAATCTTCTGTTGATAATACTTCTTGTGACTGAACACTTTGCTGCTCTTTGGCAACAACATCAGCAAATAGTTTTTCGGCTAATAATTGATGATGTGCATTGTCTGTCGATGCTGTTTTAGCTGCAATGCTGTGCTGTGTACTTTGGGCTGTATCATTCGCCTCTACAATATTTGAATCAGCAGCTTGGACTGGAGCTTTTTGCTTTATAGTTGGTGTTTCTGTTGAGGCTAATTGTTCAGTCAAATCATAAGCAGATTCGTGTTGAGGTATATTTTTATAGAACAAATCTTGTAAATATGCTGGCGTATTTTTTAATGTCGCCCAAGTTTTATTCCATTGAATACCAAAAGCTAAAGTGAATAATAAAATACTAAAAGCAAATAAAAAAAATGTTGCACCATAAATGGTTAAAAGCTGAGAAAGGCTCTGACCCAACTCATAACCAATAATGCCACCTGTTGCATTTTCTAAAGTATCTGCTGGAACATTCCAATGTAGATACAACAAACTAGAAATGGACAGAATCAAGAAGAACTGTGCTGCATAACGGAATGGGCGATTTAAAAAACTTCTAGGCCACCATACTTGAATTGCTTCGATAAATAGAAATAAAGGAATGAACAAACTTGCCCATCCTAAAAAACCGAATAACAAGTCTGCAATCCAAGCACCTGCAACACCACTTGCATTTGAGACCTGTTGCGTATCACTGGAAATATGCATCCAACCTGGATCAAAAGGTGTGTAGGTTACTGTGGCAAGAAATAGATAAATGCCAAAAGAAATCAAAAATAATGTCATTAAAAAGCGTTGTGCATAAACACTTGACACCGCAGCCATATACAGTCCTGTAACCCAATTTGTTATTTGTAGGTATCGATTAAGGTCTAACTGACCTTGATCAATAAGTTTTATATTATGCACTCGTTCTTACAAAAAAGATGCACGATTGTTTACTGTTGTTGTTAACATCCATTGTTGTTGCAAACATTGATGAAATATCAGTAAATGCTCTCCATGATATAGCTCAATTCGATTAAGTATATCAATATTATCCAACCCACTCCCCTGTGGATTCACGTATAATTTTAAAAGTTTCAATATAAAAAGGATGTTCTTTAATGAGCGCTCGTCACTCACGGTTAATTATTTTGGGTTCTGGTCCTGCAGGTTATAGCGCGGCAGTTTATGCAGCGCGTGCCAACCTTAAACCGACACTGATTGCAGGCTTGCAATTAGGTGGTCAATTAACAACGACCACTGAAGTTGATAACTGGCCTGGTGACCCTGAAGGATTAACTGGTCCTGTGTTAATGGAGCGTATGCAAGCTCATGCAGAACGTTTCGGTACAGAAATTGTCTATGATCACATCAACGAAGTAGACCTTAAAACGCGTCCATTTGTGTTAAAAGGTGATATGGAAGAGTACACTTGCGATGCTCTTATTATTGCTACAGGCGCAACAGCACAATATTTAGGTCTTGAATCTGAAGCTGCATTTATGGGTCAAGGTGTAAGTGCTTGTGCGACTTGTGATGGTTTCTTCTATAAAAACCAAAATGTGATGGTTGTAGGCGGTGGTAATACGGCTGTTGAGGAAGCGCTTTATTTATCGAATATCGCTGCTCACGTTACTTTGGTTCATCGCCGCGATAGCTTGCGTTCTGAAAAAATCTTACAAGATCATCTCTTTGCAAAAGAGAAAGAAGGTAAGATCAGTATTATTTGGAATCATCAAGTAAATGAAGTTCTAGGTGATAAAACAGGTGTAACTTCTGTTCGCATTCAGTCTACACAAGATGAAACAACACAAGATATTCAAGTACAAGGTCTCTTTGTTGCAATTGGACATAAACCGAATACAGGAATGTTTGATGGTCAATTAAACCTACGTGATGGTTATATTCAAGTTCAAAGTGGTACTTCAGGCAATGCAACAGCCGCTTCTATTGAAGGCGTATTTGCCGCAGGTGATGTAGCAGATAGTATCTACCGCCAAGCAATCACTTCAGCAGGTTCAGGCTGTATGGCTGCTTTGGATGCTGAAAAATATCTCGACAATTTGAAGTAATCTCTATATTCCCTTGCGTTGACAATTTAGAATAGATTGTCAACGCGCTCTAGTTGCGTTAATTTAGAATCATTCTTATTCACTTTAGCAACTATGCAAGCGCTGCCTTTATCAAAATATATTTTCCCAGATCCTATTGAAGCCGATCCAGAAGGACATGGCTTTATTTGTATTGGCGCAGACTTATCACCTGCTACATTATTTGAGGCCTATACACATGGTCTCTTCCCTTGGTTTAACGAAGATGAACCAATTTGTTGGTGGAGTCCTGAGCCACGCTGCATTATTGAGCCACATGCATATAAACCCAGTAAATCATTAATTCGAAATATGAAAAAACATGATTATCGGATTACAGTGAATCATGCTTTTGAAGATGTAATACGCTCATGTTCACTCCCCCGTAGCTATGCAAATGAAACATGGATTAGTGAAGATATAATCGAAGGCTATTGTTCTCTATTTAAGGCGGGTTATGCCTACAGCATTGAGGTCTGGCAACAAGAAAAATTAGTTGGTGGACTCTATGGCGTAACGATAGGTAAAGGCTGTTTTGGTGAATCGATGTTTAGTACAGAAACAGATGTCTCTAAAATGGCTTTCTATACACTCATGTTGATCGGTCAAGAAAATCAGCTTCCTTGGATTGATTGCCAACTGGTCAATGATCATCTTTTAAGCTTAGGTGCGCGTACACTTTCTCGCCAAGTCTACCTAAAATCGTTACAAGATGTAATTATTGCCCCCTCTATCAATTGGAAAAGTTATCAAGAACGTGTATTTTCAAGTAAAACAATAGCAGTTTTTGCAAAATTAGACGGTTAATGGATTAACACCTTGGAGGGAGATTAATGAAATCATACCAACCCAAGTCCCTTTTAAATGACTTACAGTACTATATAACACCGCCACACGACTGCAGTTATCTCGATAACAAATCAGCTCGAATGGTATTTTTAGATCCAATTCACCGTATTGATGTGGTGACATTGTCTGAACTTTCGCGTGTCGGTTTTCGACGTAGTGGTGATTTTGTCTATCGACCAGAATGCCATTTATGTCGCCAATGTTTGTCTTGTCGCGTTCCAATTCAAGAATTTAAAATGAATAGTAGCCAGAAGAAGGCATGGAAACGTAATCAAGATTTAAAAATGAGTATTTTGCCAACTTCGCAAGCCACTCAACAGCATTATGATTTATATGAGCGTTATATTAACGAGCGTCATGCAGATGGCGATATGTATCCAGCAACATTAGATCAGTTTGAAAAATTCCTCGTTCACAGTTGTACAGAAAGTTTTTTCATTGAACTTTGGGATGATCAGAAACTTATTGCCGTTTCTACTTGTGACTTAATGGATGATGGTCTCTCTGCTGTATATACTTTTTTTGATCCTCAAGAACAACGTCGTTCACTTGGTGTTTTTGCGATTCTTAAACAAATTGAATATGTCAGCACTTTAAATTTAGATTACTTATATTTAGGCTATTGGGTGCCTCACTCAGCTAAAATGAACTATAAATCACAATATACGCCACTGGAATTATTATTAGATGGACAATGGCGTCGCCTTAACCGCCCACTCTCAGAAAAAGAGATTCATCAACTTGGAAATTCATTAATGACGACACTACCATCGGAGTGGGATAACTTAATTATTAAATAAAGCAGCAAAATCATCAGTGCATGTTTTGACCATAATCACAGCATGCTCTTTTGTACCATCTAAATTTGGATAATAATTTTTGCGTAAGTCTATTTGATGAAAATCCGTTTTTTCATACAAACGAATTGCAGCAAGATTGCTTTCACGTACTTCTAAAAAAATTTGAATCGGATTATTTTTTAAAAGTTGAATTGAATAATCTAACAACTCGTATCCAAGACCTTTGCCCTGTTGGCTTGGATGAATCGCCATCAGTAATAAATTGGCCTCATCTAGAACAGGCTGTAAAATACAGAACCCAACAACCTGATTCGACTGCTCATAGACCGTGCACTGATAGGAAGCTAAAGATTCTTGAAATTGTTGTTTCGACCAAGGATGTGTTTGTACTAAGCGCTCAATTGCAACAACACTGTCTAAATCGCTCTCTTGCATCAATCGAATCACGATCTATCACTCTATAAAATATTGATGCAGATTATCAGCAATTTGATTGTAAATTTGAATAAAAAAATGGGCAATTTTAATTGCCCATTTTAGTTAACTTAGATTAAAGCCTAATTCAGCGCGCCATTTATTCAATAATGCTGTTGTATCATCATCATTCGGATGGAATTTTGGTCTTAAAAATGCCAGTAACGTTGGAATTTGACGTGTCATAAAACCTTTATAGCCATACATGAACTTGAACATATATTTGGTATCTCGCCATGTAAGTCTGCCATCAGTTTGTAAAAGAGTCGCAGTGAAATATGATTGGGTAATAAAAATTAAACCCATTGCAATCACTAAAGCTAATGAACGCATAAAATATGCTTTAAATCCTTGCCCATACATCGCTTCATAAACGTCAAATGCCACCGCTTTATGCTCATTTTCTTCAACTGCATGCCACATCCATAAATGGTACATAGTCTCATCCATAAACATGGATTGAATATCTGGGTTAGACAATAGTTCTTCAGCAATCGTTGATGTAAAATGCTCCAAGGCACAAGTACCCGTTAAACCAATCATCTCTTTTGTAAAACCAAATGGTTTTAATAATTTAGTACTTATAGCAACGCCATACTGAATCACTTTACCTGTTTGTGCCTCCAATTTGCGCACATCATAACCATAAGCTTGAGCAGCTGCATTAAAAGCCAAGTGTTCCTTTGAATGCATTGCTTCTTGTCCAATAAAAGCACTAATTTCTTTTTGTAATCGAGGATCAGCAAGTTTTGGATCATTTCTAACTGCACGGGTACTATTCACAAAAAATTGTTCACCCTCTGGAAACAGTGCTGAAAGTGCAGTCATAAAATGAGTTAAAGCAGCATCTCCATTTGCCCAATACCGTGGAACTTCGCCAAACTCAAAATCCATTCGGCGTACTGGAAAACTTGCACCTGCACGATTTGAAATATTTGCTTTAGCATTCATGCTGTTGACTCCTTTTAAATGGAAAATTTCCATTTAGTACTTTTGTTCATTTTCTTGTGTTTTATATTACGGTTTTATTGCGATGAATTAAGTGCAGTTTAGGACAGCAAGGTATCAGTTTAGGACACAATTAAGGATAGATTGTCGAACAATACACATAAAAAAACACCCCAAAGGGGTGTTTTTTTATCACTCTAAGCGATTATGCAGTTACTTTAGCAACAACACCAGCGCCTACAGTACGACCACCTTCACGGATCGCAAAACGTAGACCTGGGTCCATTGCGATCGGGTGGATTAACTCTACTGACATCTCAACGTTGTCACCAGGCATAACCATTTCTACGCCTTCTTGTAACTTGATTGCGCCAGTTACGTCAGTTGTACGGAAGTAGAACTGTGGACGGTAACCGTTAAGGAATGGAGTATGACGACCACCTTCTTCTTTAGAAAGTACATATACTTCCGCATCGAATTTAGTGTGTGGCTTGATTGTACCTGGTTTAGCAAGTACTTGACCACGTTGTACGTCTTCACGCTTAGTACCACGTAGAAGAACACCACAGTTCTCGCCCGCACGACCTTCGTCAAGAAGTTTACGGAACATTTCTACACCAGTTACAGTCGTTACAACTGTGTCACGGATACCAACGATTTCAACTGATTCGCCAACTTTAACGATACCAGATTCAACACGACCAGTTACCACCGTACCACGACCAGAGATAGAGAATACATCTTCGATTGGCATTAAGAATGCTTTATCGATTGCACGCTCTGGTTCTGGGATGTAAGAGTCAAGCGCTTCAACAAGTGCAAGAACTGATTTCTCACCATATTCACCATCATTGCCGTTCAATGCTTGAAGCGCTGAACCACGGATGATTGGAGTGTCATCACCTGGGAAGTCATAAGTAGAAAGAAGTTCACGAACTTCCATTTCTACTAATTCAAGTAATTCTTCATCATCAACAAG
>NZ_JAMFKZ010000019.1:0-56161 GCF_023488045.1 Acinetobacter sp. ANC5681 | reverse complement strand
AATCAAATGGCAGAAGACTTTTATCGGTTAGCTGCCTAGAATCTCCCAAGTGAAAGTCTCCTGCTAATTCAGCACACATCAGTCCAACTCGCTCAGTACCTCTAGCTTGATGTTTTAACCAGGCTTTTGCCTTGGCTAAGTCTCTCGTGATTTTAATTGGATAATTATGTTTGATGTCTTGGTAAATTTGAGCGGCTTGATCATTTTCATTTTCTAAAATAGATTGGATTAATGACGCAACTTTTTCACTTCGAAATGAGCGGACAGAGGTGGCTAAATGAAGATCAGTTCTTTGATGTCCATGTTGCTGTAACCAATTTGATAAATCTGGATCATTTAGATAGGTATTTGGTTCAGCCAAAATTTTATCTGAATAATAAATATCCCAAGATGAGTATTTTGTTTTTAGCGACTGAATCCATTCTGAAACACCTGCTTCACCTGTATTGATTTCTTGTCCGCCTCCGATTAAACATATAATTGCACACCAGTCATCATGTCGATCCATTACACTGATTAGATATTCTGGTTCAGACATATCAAAGTTTGGAATTCCTTTTTTCTGTTGCATGAACTTGGAGACTTGTTCTTTTTGCCAAGCTCTTTGTGCTTCATCGAAAACAACAACTTTTTCAATCGGCGCATGAGGTGTTCTTAAATTATCATCTCTAAAATGATGAATATTTTGAATAAAAGCCTTGGCTTTTCGTTCAGCCTCTGTACGTGAAACTCTCTGGCCACTTTTTTTAGCAGATTCTACTGAGTCTCTGGTTAAAGCTTCTCCCAATACATCTACTAACGGACCATTGCCAGATAAAAATACTGAATGTTCTGACTCATCTGCTTTAAGTCGCTCATTCGCGATATTTAGACCCGCAAGAGTTTTCCCGGCCCCGGGAACACCTGTCAAAAAGCAGATTGATTTTTTATGTTGGGTTTTAGAGTCTTCGATAATTGTATTTATTAAATGAGAGGTATTTGATAGGTTAATTGTACCAGCATCACTCCTTGAAATTTCTTTAACACTATGACCTTTATATAAGGCTTGAGCAGCCTCAATAATCGTTGGTGTCGGCTTATAAACGCTATTTTCCCAATTATGAATATCTAAGCTTTCTGTAGTTTTTGCTTGGTCTAAAATTTGAAGCAATATCTCTTTGAAATTTTCTTTATTACATAAAATGCAAGTGGTCAGTTTCAATGAATCATTGATATTAGAGGGTTTACTTGGAGCATTTGTAGCAATAAGAATGGGGACAATCGTTTTATTATGGCTCCCTTCATGAAAATTCTGTAAGTCGAGGCAATAGTCGATTGTTTGATTTTGAGCATAGTTTGAATAATTTCTGTCGCCTACTTTGAACTCAATTACACAGATCAAATTATTAATAATTAAAATGTTATCTACTCGTTTGCCCATTCTGGGGATAGAAAACTCGAAATATAAATGTCCACAAACATCTTTAAGCGCTTGTTGTAGAAATTCAATTTGTTCTAGCCAAGCATTTTTCTGCAAATCTTCTAAATCATGTTGATGGTGGCGTGCCAGTTGTCCAAAAATTGTATTTTTATTTTCGTTTAAAAAAGAATCTATTGAACTTTGATAATAACTTGTATTCATTGTGAGTTTTTTAAATTTAAAAATCTTAGATTGAACAATATCTTAGCATCAAAAATAATCAATTACTTAAAATACTATGACTTCTACTCGAAGTCACAATATGCACTTTACAAACCAAGCACTTGCTTGGTAGTGTATAGGCATTCAAAAATAATACATGAATGGATCTTATCAAAATGGCTTACCAATCAATTTTCAGAGCAGATGCATTTGCTGACAAAGTGATTGTCGTGACAGGCGGAGGTTCTGGTATTGGCCGTTGTACCGCACACGAATTGGCTTCTTTGGGCGCTCAGGTGGTGATCACAGGGCGCAAAATTGAAAAGTTAGAAAAAGTCAGCCAAGAAATTTTAGAAGATGGTGGCAAAGTCCATTTCATCGTCTGTGATAACCGTGATGAAGAACAAGTCAAAAACATGATTGCGGAAGTCATTGAAAAATTTGGCAAGCTAGATGGTCTTGTTAATAACGCAGGTGGGCAATTTCCATCTGCACTTGAAAGTATTTCTGCCAATGGCTTTGATGCTGTAGTACGTAATAACCTGCATTCAACTTTTTACCTGATGCGTGAAGCCTATAACCAATGGATGGCAAAACACGGTGGTAGCATTGTCAATATGGCTGCTGATATGTGGGGCGGTATGCCAGGAATGGGACATTCTGGTGCAGCACGTTCAGGTGTGGATAACCTAACCAAAACCGCTTCAGTTGAATGGGGACGTTCAGGCGTTCGGATTAATTGTGTCGCGCCAGGTTGGATTATTTCTTCTGGTATGGATAACTACAGTGGTGACTTTGCCAAATTTATTATTCCAAGTTTAGCAGGTAATGTGCCCTTAAAACGAATGGGTACTGAGTCGGAAATTTCTTCAGCGATTTGTTATTTACTCTCTGATGCTGCTGCATTTGTTTCAGGTGTGACCTTAAGAGTTGATGGTGCAGCTTCACAAGGAACACGGATGTATCCGTTAGCAGATGCAACCAATAGCCAGTCTTTTAATGGCTTCCATCGTGCATTTATTCCTGATGTACTCAAAGATCAGATTGAAAAAGCAGAGCAACAATCTGCCCAAGTGCAAGATGCAAACAAGGATTAAACCATGACGATTCTTCAATCTGAAATTGCAGTCGGTAGTGAACAATATCAACAAAATAGAGATGCTCTATTAAACCAAATTGCAGAAGTGCGTGCCGTACAGCAAAAAGGTATTGATAAGTCTTATGCAGCAAAACCGAAGTTTGATAAGAAAGGCAAAATTCTTCCACACGAACGTGTACGTTTACTTCTCGATGCTGATTCACCTTTTGTGGAGTTATGCGGTCTCGTTGGCTACAACATGCATGATGATAAAGATGGCTCTGAAGCGGGTGGGGGTATTATTGCAGGAATTGGTTTTGTCAGTGGCGTTCGTGCTTTGGTCACTGCCAGTAATAGCGCAATCAAAGGCGGCACCATGTCACCAATGGGTGTACAAAAAACCTTACGCTTGCAAAAGATTGCGCTTGAACAAAAATTACCAATTGTGACATTGACCGAAAGTGGCGGCGCAAATTTAAATTATGCAGCCGAAGTATTTACTTATGGCGGTATGACTTTTGCCAATCAGGCACGAATGTCTGCGGCAGGGATTCCACAAATATCGGTGGTACATGGTAATGCCACCGCAGGTGGTGCATATCAACCAGGTTTATCTGACTATGTGATTGCCGTGCGTAAGCAAACGGAAATGTTATTGGCTGGTCCTCCATTATTGTTAGCAGCAACAGGTGAAGTGGCAACGGCTGAGGAACTCGGTGGTGCTGAAATGCATACCCAATTGTCAGGTGTAGCTGAATATTTAGCTGAAAATGATGCTGATGGCATTCGTATTGCTCGTGAAATTTTTGAGCATTTGAACTGGAAAGAACAAACCAAAAGTCTCGATCAGGATTATAAAGAACCTCGTTACTCAGCCGAGGAATTGTTAGGCATTATTCCGCAAGATCCGAAGCAACCTTTAGATATGAAAGAAATCGTGGCGCGGATTATTGATGATTCAGACTTTTTAGAATTTAAACAAGAATATGATGCACTTACTGTTTGCGGCTGGGCAAAAATGGGTGGGGTACATATTGGAATTATCACCAATAATGGCCCCATCACACCACAAGGTGCAGTGAAAGCCGCACAGTTTATTCATCTTTGTGAACAAACCCAACGACCACTTTTATTCTTGCATAACACCACGGGTTTTATGGTCGGAACGGATGCTGAACAAAACGGCATTATTAAACATGGTTCTAAGCTGATCCAAGCGGTTGCCAACGCGACTGTACCCAAAATTTCGATCATTGTTGCTGGTTCTTATGGAGCAGGTAACTATGCCATGTGTGGACGTAGTTTATCGCCAAACTTTATTTTTGCTTGGCCAAATTCACATGTGGCGGTGATGGGTTCAGCTCAAGCTGGAAAAGTGTTGCGTATCGTGGCTGAAGGGAAGCAAAAAGCTTCAGGTATGGAGCCGAATCCACAAATGTTGGATTTTCTAGAACAAAGTACGTCGATGAAATTGCAACAGCAATCGACCGCTTTATTTAATACAGCGATGTTACATGATGACGGCATTATCGATCCTAGAGATACACGTAAAGTATTGATCTTCTTGCTACAGACCATTTATGAAGCACAGCAACGCGAGTTAAATCCAACGCGTTTTGGTGTGTCTAGATTTTAATTTTTAATACCCGCATCCTAGCCTTCTCCCTGAGGGAGAGGGGAAAAACAATTTTTAAGGAAAAAAATAATGAAATTTACCGCAGAGCATGAAGCATTACGCCGTACCGCACGTCAGTTTGTAGAAAATGAACTCAATCCATTTATTCCAGAATGGGAAGAGGCAGGGCGTTTCCCAATTCACGATGTATTTAAAAAAATGGCAGACTTGGGCTTACTAGGTATTTGTAAACCTGAAGAAAATGGCGGCTTAGGTCTGGATTATTCTTATAACCTTGTGGTGGCAGAAGAATTAGGGCGTGCGGCATGTGGTGGTGTGCCTCTAGCGATTGGTGTGCAAACCGATATGGCAACACCAGCCCTTGCCCGTTTTGGTAGCAAGGAACTGAGAGAGGAGTTTCTGAATCCTGCCATTCGTGGTGAATATGTGGCATCAATTGCAGTTTCAGAAGTGCATGCTGGTTCAGATGTTGCAGCGGTTAAAACCACCGCAAAAAAAGATGGTGATGATTATGTGATTAATGGCAGCAAAATGTGGATTACTAATTCACTGCAAGCGGACTTCTTCTGCTTACTTGCCAATACTTCTGACGACAAACCGCATGTTAATAAATCAATGATTATTGTTCCTGCGAAGACTGCAGGCATTAGTTTCTCAGAACCACTGAATAAGCTAGGAATGCGCTCCACCACAACGGCTCAAGTTTATTTCGATAACGTTCGTGTACCACAGCGCAATCTGGTGGGTGCTGAGGGTATGGGCTTCATGATGCAGATGATGCAGTTTCAGGAAGAACGTATGTGGGCATGTGCGAATGCTGTGGGTGGTTTGGAAAATGTGATTCAACAAACCATTGATTATACGAAAGAACGAACGACATTTGGTCAGCCACTCATCAATAATCAATATGTGCATTTCCGTTTTGCTGAATTGATGACTGAAGTTGAAGCACTAAAAGCACTTACTTATCAAGCTTGTGAACAACACATTGCTGGTGAAAATGTCACCATGATGGCTTCGATGGCAAAGCTCAAAGCAGGGCGCTTAACTCGAGAAGTGGCGGATAGCTGCCTACAATATTGGGGCGGCAACGGCTTTATGTGGGAGAACCCTGCATCACAGTTGTATCGTGATGGACGTTTAGGTTCCATTGGTGGTGGTGCAGATGAAATCATGCTCGGAATTATCTGTAAATTGATGGATATCTTGCCGAAGAAGCAGAAAGGGTGATCTAAAGTTAATTTATATTTTACCTATGTCTAAATCCTCCCTGAGATGCGGCTTAAGCATCGTGGTAGGGAGGATTTAGAAAGATAAAATTAAAAATGCTGAAAGATTGGTATACATCAAGTGGCTAAAGTGTGGTTTTGCATTATCCCGATAATAAAACGAAATATTTTACCTATAACAATAGTTTTAAAATCTTTATAAAAACATCAATATTTATTTGATATCAATTATTTAATTTGTTCAATTCATCGCAATTTTTTCCCTCTGGATTGTCATGTTCAGGGTATTGACTTATGATGTTTGTGATGACCTACCAAAATAGAATGTTATACAAATACCCAGAATATTTAAAAAAATATTGGCCTTTTGTCGTGTGCAACATACAACACATGGAACAAAGATATGCAAAGCATAATGCAGCGGCTCCAACATAAATGGCGTATTCGCATGGTGATGACCATGATGATGATCATTGCCATCACATTGACATCCGTCACTTTTACAACAGTTAACTGGTTTGAAGCAAAGACTTTGCTTCTGGATGCCGCAACTAGCAAGGCGGAAATGACCAGTCAAATCACGGAACAAAAAGTACAACAAATTATTGATCCTGCTGAAGCATTGCTGCGCGTTCTGGCCTTTGATCCTGTGGTTGAAGCCAGCACATTGCCCCAGCGGTTGCAACGCCTAGAGGCCTTTACTACCAATTTGTATGCCAATCCATTATTAACGGCTGTGTATATTGGCTATGATAATGGTGATTATTTTCTGGTGAGTCCATTAACCAAGGCGACATTACGTCAGAGCTATCGCGCACCAGAACAGGCAAAATACGTGGTTCGCACATTGTTGGGACAGGTAGGAGAAAAGCGTACACACCAACTTTTATTCTATGATCAGCAGCTCAACCTGATTGAGCAACGTATAGATCCAGACTATGTGTATGATCCTCGGCAACGTCCCTGGTATAACAATGCGCTTGCCACCACAGATGTTGCCATTTCAAAACCCTATATTTATGCAGATACACCTTTGATGGGTGTAACACTTTCCATGCGCAGCAGTAATTCCCATGCGATTGTTGCGATGGATTTACCCTTGAATGGAATTAAGGATGCACTGCAACAATTGAGTATTACCCCCCATAGTCAAATTGCATTGGTGGATACTCAGGGCGAAGTGATTGGGGTTAATACGGGGTCGGCTATTGATCAAGTCACATCCACCACACCAGCCCCTACACTGCAACATCTAGAAAACACCGCTTTATTACAGTTGTGGCAGTTACCATCACAAACTCAGGTAATGACCTATCAGGCTGATGATCAACAATGGTTGGGACGAAAGATTGAACTTGCCCAATATCGTGAACTGGGGCTACAGCTATTGGTTGCCATTCCAAGTCAAGAGTTACTCAAGGATTTGCCTGTTTATCGTCGCCAGATGATTGGGATTGCGATTGTTTTGGGGATGCTGCTTCTTGCTTTGGGAGCATGGCTTGGTCATCGTATTGGCCAGATTATTGAACAGCATATTCGTCGTGTTCGGCAGATGTCACATTTTGATTTTAGTCGTCCTAGCCCTGAGTTCAGTTTGTTGTATGAAGCCTATCAATTGACGGATGTTACGGATGATGTGAGCCGTACCATGGAAGCATTGTTAAAAATCAGTCAGGTACTGCAAGCTGAACCACAGATTGATACCATGCTGAATAAAGTGCTTCGGTTGTTTGTAGAGGCCGTTCGTTGTGATAGTGGCGCAGTGTATCTTTACCAGTCAAAAGATAACAGTTGGCAAAAAAATGCCGCCTATGGACGACAAGATCAGGTGGATGCCATTGCGGCACAATTGGGTAACATTGAGAATCAGCAGCCTAACCGCCATGCCCTGTGTCAGGCCTTTGCCATACGCGGGCGTGATGGACACATTTTGGGTTATGTGATTTTAGAGCATAAAGGTGATCATGAACATACGTCACAAAACTTCCTGATTTTTAGTGAACGGTTAACTGGAATGTTGGCAATTCCAATTGAAACAAGGCAATTGATTGAATCACAGAAAGCGCTTCTGGAGGCTTTCATTCTGGTTCTTGCCGATGCGATTGATACTAAAAGTGCCCATACAGGAGGCCATTGTCGTCGTGTGCCCAAACTGGCAATGATGATTGTGGATCACTTGTCAGCAGAAACACAAGGGCAATATGCTGATTTCCATTGCAATGCGGATGATCGTGAGGCTTTCCGTCTGGCAGCATGGCTACATGACTGTGGTAAGATTACCACGCCTGAACATATTATTGACAAAGCCACCAAACTGGAAACCTTGTACAACCGTATCCATGAAATCCGTACCCGTTTTGAAGTGTTATATCGGGATGCCGAGATAGCGTGTCTAAAGGCACAACTGACAGGAACAGAACAGGCATGTGCGGAAGCCCAGCGTGATGCACAGTATGCGCAACTACAGGATGATTTTGCCTTTATTGCCAAATGCAATATTGGAGGGGAGTTTTTAAGTGATGAGACGATTTTACGTTTAGAACAGATCGGGCAGCGAACATGGTTACGTCATTTTGATAACCGTCTTGGGCTATCGCTACTGGAACAGTCACTTTATCATAATCCTGCGCCATCACTCCCCGTACAGGAGCGACTATTGGCAGATAAACCTGAGCATATCGTTGCATGGGATGAAAATTATAAACCCCATGTAGAGCGGGATGATCCATTAAACATGCATGGTTTTGATATGCAACTTCCACATTACCAAAGAAATACTGGGGAAATTTATAATCTCAGTATTCGCCGAGGGACACTAACCAACGAAGATCGTTTTGCGATTAACAATCATATCGTCCAGACCCTGATTATGCTGACCAAATTACCTTGGCCCAAGCATTTGCAGCGTATTCCCGACCTTGCCACTAACCATCATGAACGTATGGATGGACAGGGTTATCCAAGACGCTTACAAGCGGCACAAATGTCTGTTGAGGAGCGTGTTCTGGCATTGGCCGATGTTTTTGAGGCGCTCACTGCCGCGGATCGTCCTTACAAATCTGCCAAAACCATTTCTGAGTCGCTGATGATCATGGCAAAAATGTGTCAGGAAAATCATCTTGACCGTACACTGTTTATCTATTTTGTCCAAAGTCGTTTATGGCTGGATTATGCCCAACAGTTTATTCCACCTCATCAAATTGATGAAGTAGATATAGACGCTGTGGTGCGTACCGCCAAAGCTAATCACGCATGATAATGCTTATTTTACAAACCAAGCACTTGCTTGGTTTGTGAAGTGGGGATATATTGTGAAGCATGACTGGGTTGTGTGAGGGGCTGAGGTCATGGTCATCTGGGTTATAACAATGTCATATGTTGGGCAAGGATCTTTGATCCAGGTAATGCTGCCCCTGTGATCATGTGGTTGCGTATGACGTTGATCCTGTATAGCTAACCTGTGATTAAGAATGAAAAATTAGGAATAAAATGAGTAATCTGGATACTTTACAAGTGGATGACAGCATCCAGCTTGAACGACAAGGCAGTATTTTAACGCTATGGCTGAACCGACCTGAAAGCCGTAATGCCATGAGTCTCAACATGGTCAATGCCATTCAGCAGGTCTTTGCTCATATTGCCGAAGATAGCTCGATTCGTGCCGTAATCCTGCGTGGAAAAGGCGGGCATTTCTGTGCAGGTGGTGATATTAAAGATATGGCAGCTTTGCGTGTTGAAGCGGCGAGTGTGGGCAGTTTACAGCCTTATGTTGATTTTAACCGCCGTTTTGGTGCCATGATTGAACAAGTTGATCAAGCTCCGCAAACGGTTGTTGTAATTTTAGAAGGGGCCGTGCTCGGCGGTGGCTTTGGTTTAGCATGTGTCTCTGATATAGCGATTAGTCGTGATAATGCTCAGTTTGGCTTACCTGAAACAGGGCTTGGGGTATTACCTGCACAAATTGCACCGTTCGTAGTGAAACGGATTGGGTTGACCCAAGCGCGTCGTTTGGCATTGTTAGGTTCACGTTTTAATGGTGAGACTGCGCAGAAGTTAGGTGTGATACATGAAGTTGTACGTGATCATATTGAGCTTGAGCAATTGCTTGCTGATACCATTCAACAGATCAAACGTGCTGCGCCGTTGGCATCTCGAAACACCAAAGCATTGCTACATCGAACTTTAAATGAGCCTCTAGATTCTTTACTGGATGCTGCTGCACAGCAGTTTGCTCAAGCCGTTGGTGGGGCAGAGGGGCAGGAAGGCACGATGGCCTTTATTCAAAAACGTTTGCCAAATTGGACTGAGCAATAATGAAATTTTCAAAAGTTTTAGTCGCAAATCGTGGTGAAATCGCAGTTCGGGTGATGCAAACGGCCAAAGCAATGGGCTATCAGACCGTTGCTGTGTATTCAGATGCAGATGAAAATGCACGCCATGTTCAAGTTGCCGATGAGGCGGTTTATATCGGGCCATCTAAAGTTTCAGAATCTTATTTGTCGATCACCAATATTATTGAAGCCTGCAAAAAGACAGGCGCAGATGCGGTCCATCCTGGTTATGGTTTCTTGTCTGAAAATACCGATTTTGCCCAAGCTTGTAGCGACAACGGTATCACCTTTATTGGGCCAAACGCCGCTGCGATTCATTTAATGGGCAGTAAGCGTTTATCTAAAATTGCCATGATTGAAGCGGGTGTACCGTGTGTACCTGGTTATGAGGGTGATCAGCAAGAGATTGAATACTTGGCTGAGCAAGCGGAAAAAATTGGTTTTCCATTGATGGTCAAAGCATCTGCTGGTGGTGGTGGGCGTGGCATGCGCTTGGTGCAGCAGTCTGTTGATTTGTTGGAAGCTTTAAAAACCGCACGTTCAGAGGCCGAAAATGCCTTTGGTTCAGGTGAATTAATTATTGAAAAAGCGGTGATCGCACCTCGTCATGTAGAGATCCAAGTATTTGGTGACACACATGGCAATTATGTTTATCTATTTGAAAGAGACTGTTCAATTCAACGCCGTCATCAAAAAGTGGTGGAAGAAGCACCATGCCCAGTAATGACATCTGAGTTACGCCAAAAAATGGGAGAAGCTGCGGTGGCGGCAGCAAAATCCTGTGATTATATCGGTGCAGGTACGGTTGAATTTTTACTGGATCAGTCTGGCGAATTTTATTTCCTTGAAATGAATACTCGTTTACAAGTTGAGCATCCTGTGACAGAAATGATTACGGGACTAGATTTGGTCGAGTGGCAACTGCGTATCGCCAATGGTGAAACTTTACCCTTGCAGCAGCATGAACTTAGTTTAAGTGGACATGCGATCGAAGTACGCTTATATGCCGAAGACCCACGTCAGGACTTCTTGCCACAAACGGGAAAAGTATTACGTTGGCAACCTGCGGGCTTTGATGCAATGCTGCCGAATGTCCGTATTGATCATGGCATGTTAGAGGCGGGGGAAATTAGCCCATTCTATGATCCGATGGTGGCGAAGGTGATTGCCTATGGTAAAACCCGTGAAGATGCTATTCGCTTATTAGCGCGTGCAGTAGATGATTGTGTATTGCTTGGTGTAAATAGCAATAAACAATTTTTGGTAAATTTATTGCGGCATCCGATTATTGTGGCGGGTGATACCAATACCGCATTTATCCAACAGCATTTTCAGGATGACGTCAGCCTACATCAACAAGTTCCAACCCTTGAAAGTCTAGCGATTGCAGCAACACTATTTGCGCAACACAAGGCTTCAAAAACGGCATGGCAAACAGGTATTGCAACGCCGTTACCATTAAAGTTGAAATGTGCAGATCAACAATTGTTACTACAAGTCGAGATGGATCAGCAGCAAGTTACCGTGCGATTATGTGATCAGCAAAGTACGGTGGATGTGGTTGAGATAAGTGATACTCAGATCATCTATAAGGTTGATGGCGTGCGTCGAAAGTTGAGTTATGTACTTGATCAAAATCAACTCTATTTAGATACAGCGAATGGTAATTTAGTGATTGAAAATATCACCTATGCCGCACCTGAAGCTGCTGAAGTGGTAGGGGATGGTAAAATCCGTGCGCCGATGGATGGGGCGATTGTGAATCTATTGGTTAATGCTGGAGACATAGTTGTTAAGGGACAAACCTTATTGATCTTGGAGGCCATGAAAATCCAGCAACAAATCAAGTCGGATGTTGACGGCGTGGTAGATGAGCTGATTGGTCAAATTGGACAACAAGTGAAAAAACGACAATTATTATTAAATGTCGCAATTGCATAAAATGTGTAAATTAAAAAGCTAGGTTCCACGCCTAGCTTTTTAATAGCTTTTCAACCGTGATCAGTGAGTGTGTAGAATTGCCTTTCGGATTAATCAATGAGTTAAGGATTATGTTTGATCAGCGGCTACAATCGCTGCACTAGCCTGTTTTAAGCTATAAAGTAATTGTCCTAAAAGAACGTCTTTATTACTTAATGTCACCATCACCATCGGATGGTGTGGTGCAGGAATCGAAGTTAGGATTGCCTTACCATTCTCCGCATCCAGGGTGATGCTTTGACATCCAGTCAACTGGATTTCATTTAAGAATGCACTGACCATTGCCAGAATGGAACTGCTGACAGCAGCCAACTTGGTACTGTTATAAGGATTCTTCTTATAAACGGAAGCCAGTTCAAATCCATCTGTTGAACAGAGCATGATGTAATCAATACCCCGAATGTTCATTAAAATATCATTGGCCTGAGCTTTCGCCATTTGAATAAGTTCTTTGGGTGCTGTACGTTGTTGACTCGGGATACTGAACATAATTCTTCTCTTTATAAAGTGATTAATTTGTTGCTTTTAAATTGACTTCTAATGCCGCGATGAGTGATTCAATCATGAGCAGAACATGCTCCTGTTTACGGGCATCAATAAAAAACAGGGGATATTGATACTCATTCTGGATCAGCCACTCCCGATAAATGGAAGTAGAATGTTCCTTATTTTCATCGACATGCGTAATACCAATCGCAATATTTCTGGTATAGTCCTTAAATGTGTCAAGGTAGCCCTCAAGCTCTTCAAGGGGAACCTTGCTGTTGTGGTCGACTAATAGAATAACACCTAAAGCACCCTGACAGATAACAGGCCAGATAAAGTCAAAACGCGATTGCCCAGGCGTTCCATATAAACCAATCTTTACGCCATCATCTAATGTGATTTCACCATAATCAATACCAACTGTCGTTTGCATTTTATTATGGGCCTGAGAGTCTGTATTGAATGCTTCGGTGGCAAGGACAGGAATTTCAGAAAGGGACTTAATCGCTTCTGTCTTACCTGCACCCATGCTTCCTGCAAACACAATTTTATATTGTTGAAGAATCATATTGTTCCTTAAAGTCCAAAGCGACGTCTGATTTTGCCGAAAAATTTATTAAAAAAGTTGTGTTCTTCAACAGGCTGTTCGGCTGCTTCTGATTTCAAATAATGACTTTCTGTTGCTGGAATAATGTCTCCATTATTTGAAATGATGCAGGCAGCAATAAATTGTTGAACCGTTTGAATTGGGATTTTTAATTGCGTTGCCACTTGTGAAAGTTGAGCTCCTTGTATAAAACATGCTGAAAGCAAAAGTATAATTTTTCGATCCGTACTTTGACTAGGTTGAGGCCAATGTTCAATTTTAAAATATTCATTTTCATTCGGCGCAAGTCTTTGAAAATCTAAAGAATGCCAAAATAAATTCCATAACCAATCCTGTAAGTCATATTCAACTTTACGAGAAACTTTTGTGCAATCAAAAGTGGTCGCAAATTCATATTTAAAGCTATGATTGGTTTGCGTGTGTATGCGAGTTGGTTCTAACCATGCAATCTGACTACGCGTATCAATGATCGCTAAAGTCCCATGATCATCAAAAAGATGAAGTCGGGCATTTTCTGGATTCAGCATGTCTGTTAAAAACTTTTTATTGACCGCATCATGTCCTGAAACAGGCTCTATCTTGGTGTGTTGCGATTGTTGCTTGGATAGATAACTTAAAAGACGAAGATGAATCCATTTTTTCAATGCATCGGTCTGTTGAAAGGGTAAGTAAAGTGTATCGTATTCTTCTATGTTACAAGTTCCTGGCCCTTTGGAAACCTTTAAGCAGGGGAGTTGTTTTTGTTCTAAAATACGTTGAATGCTTTCAGTATCAAAAAAATTTTCATTTATGAGTAGTAAGTCGATATTTGGATCGGCAATGTTAATCCAGTTAATGCCAAATTCATGAGGTATTGTTTTTCTAAGTTCTATTTTTAATTCATCTGAAACCTTTAAACTTATACCCGAAATCGCGATATTAATGCAATGCCCATTCATAGTATCACTTTAATAATTTATAAAATATTGGACTGCACAAAACTAGTCTTTATAATAGAGACTAATAATAGACCGCTTGTATATATTTATCTTCTTATTATAAATAAAGAAGATGAAAATATATACAAGAAGTCTAATTATATTAAATCATTGTGTAATTGCCAATTAAGCAAAGTCTAACTCTTTTTCAAATGTTTTTAACTCATGTCGAGCCATTGCCAGATTAGATTTAGTGCGGTCCAATACCAGATAAAGGAACAGGTTGCCATTGCTTTCCAGAGGGCGGATCAAGTGATATGCCTTACCAAGGGTGATGAGAATATCTTCAATATCATCATTCAATTTCAGTGAGTTAGCAACACGGCGTTTTGCTCGAACAACCTCAGTGTTACCCGCAGCTGCCAATTCTAAATCAAGTGTGCCCCCACCTTGAGTTGCCAGCGCTAAGCCACTTTCAGTGTCTACTAATGCCGCTGCCACAAAACCATCAATATTTGTCAAGCTTTCTAGTGAAATTTTAGCCATGATATTATCTCTACTGATACATCTTGTTTATAAAGTAATCTTCCCTACTTTTGTTTTTGATTCGTTTTCAAAAGTAGATAGTCTCATTATAGGAAACTCTTTTATTAAATCAATAAGACTTTAAAAGTATCAAAATCACAGGATCGCTAATCATTGATAATTTTTGTCAAATAAACAAATTAAAATGCCAATTAAAGATAATAATTTAAATTTAATGTGATTTTTACCACAAATACAGGGTGATTTTAAGTATTTTTTTTATTGTAAATAAATGTAAATCTTTATAATTATATAGTTTTTCTTATTTTAGTATGATTTAAATATCTGTAAATGTTTGATAAAGAAAGTAATATACTTTCTTTATCATTTTTAATATGCTTAAATAGTCGTCAGCTGAATGTAGCTGCAATATAAAAATAATAAAATAATAAGTGCTGTTACAGGTGCAATAATAAAAGACCATGTCGGTGTAGTTGGTTCAGGAGTTGAAATTTCTTCAGTATGTTGTGCTTGATGTACCATTTGATTAAATTCCTGTATCGTTGTCTCTAGAGAAACTTCTTGCTGTATGACTGGTTTTGAACCTAAAAGTTCAGTGAGTTGGTTGGTTGACCAAACCCAATCTTCTGCTTGTCCAGATAAATGTTCTATTTGACCTAAGAGAAGCTCACTAAAACCTGTTTGACCAAAGCTACCTGTTTGGTCTAATTGATTTAATTCTGCGAATTGTAAAGTGAGTATTTCTGAAATACTTGACTCTAACTCAGAAGGGCTTAAAGCGGATTGATTATATGCAGAGGTTGTAAGATGTCTAGCTATTCCTTGGATATAAAGGGGATCAGATGTTTTTATTTCCTGATAAAGTTTTTGATTATCTTTTTTCCAAAGACTGACCAGCTGTCCAAGAGCAAGCATATTCACTTCATCAATAAAATAAAGTCTTTCTTTTGATGAGTGTTGATCAAAGAGCTGTGGTTTTTGAAGTTTAATTTGTTCAGAAAAGTATTGAACTAAGTCAAATGCCATCGTGCATTTCCTCGCTTTTAATCTAAAATCCTAAGAGAAGGTTTTTTCTTATTCGGTTCGGCTTCTTGCTTTTTATCTTCTATTGGAGTTTCGATAGTCTCTTGAATATCGCCATATTCGCTTGGATCAAAAAATAAACCTTGTCCATTTTCTCTAGCATAGAGCCCTAAAACAGCGCGAATAGGTACATAAATATCTTTTGCTACCCCACCGAAACGGGCTGAAAATGAAATAGCATCATTATCCATATGAAATTGATGGATTGCATGGGGTGCCAGATTTAAAACGATTTGTCCATCTTTTACAAATTGTTGAGGAACATCTGTGTGTTGTTGTGTTGCATCAACGAGTAAATAAGGCGTCAATTGGTTATCACAAATCCATTCATAAATGGCACGTGCAAGATAAGGGCGTGTGGGTGTAACATTTAATTGATCTGACATAATTTACAAGCTTATTTAATCATAGGAATTAAATCATTGTAGCTGTTTTTTTCTTGAGCTGTCATTGATTTAATGAAAGATGGGCGACTGAAAACACGATGACAATATAAAAAAATAGGTCGGCAATGTTGCGGTGGAAGTTCAATTCCCATACTTTTTAATCTAAGAAAAATTGGTGCGAGCATACAATCTAAGATTGAAAACGTCTCAGACATAAAAAAAGGAAAATGTTGGAATAATGGGGTGAGTGAAATAAGCGTATCTCTAAGTTCTTTCTGGGCTTTTTGTTTTTCTTGCGGGTTCAGCGTATCGGTATGTCTAAGCATTTGATCTGCAAGCTTGAACCAATCTTGTTCAAAACGCCAAATATATTGACGTTGCTCCGCTCTGGCCATTGGAGCATCCGCATAAAGCTTATTTTGACGATAGCGATCATCCAGATATTCACTAATGATATTTGGTGAAAAAAGTTTTAGATTTTGTTCAATCAACATAGGAAGTTGATTGTAGGGATTGAGATCAGCCAAATCTTCATCTTCATGATCGGTGATAATCAGATGATATTTAATCTGCTTTTCAGCGAGTAAAAAACGAATCCAGTGTGAACGGAAATCATCTGCATGACTATAAAGCGTAATGCCTTGAATAGGCGTATTTTCGATGTTCATTTTCCAAAATTGAGCTGAGTCAATCGGGTAGAATACTAAAACTGAGCAGTAAAATCACGGGGACTTTAATGATATCTCTTTGATCTATAATTTTGAGTGATAAAAAACTATACTCAGATAAATTTTATGCCAATTAAAAACATGCCAAAAACAATGAAACAATTGTATTCAGCTATTCCCTGTATTGAGCAGGATCCTGAACATGTGAAAGGTGCCCAAGAATTAACATTGGATCCTGAATTTCCTGACGTTGGCTTAAAAGGCACTTTTGGTTTATTTGGTTCCGACGCGTGGATATCTAATCTCAAGAAAGGTGTAATTCCACGACAAACAATTATGGGGCGTATTGTAAGAGTTTATGCAACCAATAATATGGATGGATGCCGTAAACCAAATGTCATTGATATCAAAGTCGATGAGTCGAATGAGATTTTTATGGAATGGATGCATTTAAATGTTAAGTCGCAAAAAAAATATTATCGAGTCGGAAAGGAAATTCACATCTCATACTATATTGAGGAATTAAAAAGTATAGATGAGCAAACAGGGCAACATGATCAATTAAAGTGTGTTTATGAGATTTATGTAGAAACTTAATATGATGATTAGGTCAATAAAAAAACCTCGGATAAATCCGAGGTTTTTGTCCAATTCGTAAAACGATTAACGTTTAGAGAATTGAGGACGTTTACGAGCTTTACGTAAACCAAGTTTCTTACGTTCAACTTCACGAGCATCACGAGTAACGAAACCAGCTTGACGAAGAGCAGGTTTTAAAGTTTCGTCAGCAGCGATCAATGCACGAGTAATACCGTGACGGATAGCGCCAGCTTGACCACCAATACCACCACCTTTAACAGTGATGTAAAGGTCAAATTTTTCAGTAACTTCTAAAAGCTCTAAAGGCTGACGTACAACCATACGAGCAGTTTCACGACCGAAATATTGCTCTAAAGTACGATTGTTGATTACGAGTTTGCCTGTACCAGCTGATAAGAAAACACGTGCAGTTGCGGTCTTACGGCGACCTGTACCATAATTAGTAGCCATGTGCTGTATCCCTTAGATGTCCAAAACTTGTGGCTGTTGAGCAGTATGAGGATGCTCGCTACCAGCGTACACTTTCATTTTTTTGATCATTGCATAACCAAGAGGACCTTTTGGTAACATACCTTTAACAGCTTTTTCTAAAACTGCTTCAGGTTTGTGAGCGATTAACTTTTCAAAGTTAGTCTCACGGATACCACCAGGGAAACCAGTATGGCGATAGTATTTCTTATCAAGTGATTTATTACCAGTCACTTGAACGTGTTCAGCATTGATCACAACGATGTAGTCACCAGTGTCAACGTGAGGAGTATAAGAAGTTTTGTGCTTACCGCGTAAACGACGAGCGATTTCAGTCGCAAGGCGACCTAAAGTTTTGCCAGAAGCATCAACAACATACCAGTCGTGTTGAACTTCAGCAGGCTTAGCGCTGAGAGTTTTCATTAACCACTACCTATTATAGTTGGTTTGAGCAAGGAATCGCCCAAACAAAAGGAGACCGAATTCTATATGAATTTCTAAAATCACACAAGAACAATTCATTGTTAATGTCATATTTTGCTGCAATGTGACTGATTTTGTAACTATATCGCCGTTAATTTTGAGCTACATTTTTTGGCTTGAGAGGCGGTGGTATTTGACTTATCATTTTTCAATTAATTATTTGAAATAAGTAGAAGTATTTACCTCTTCTTTTGGGGAATTTGATGAAATTGTCGTTTTCTACAAACATTATTGTAGTCGCTATTTGCGTAATAGTTTGTTCCACACAAGCGAATGCACGACGCCTCTACAAATGGGTCGATCAGGGCAGTGTAACCAATTATTCTGAATTTCAGCCCAAAGAAGGTACAAGTCGTAAAGTTGAAGTCTTGGAGACTCGTGGTGAGCATGTTGATCCAGCAATGATGGTCACTGCTGAAATGAAACCACTTGAAATACCAGATGATCAAACGAACCCCTTAGCACAACCCTCAAGTTCTTCAGTGCAAGCAAATGCTCCCCTGCATCAACAATCATCGCAGACTATTGTAAAACAAGGTGCTATAGCATCTCCTTATACTTCTCACCCAGTAAATACGCCTCCATTGCCAGAAAAGAAAGAACCACAACTCGTGCAGCAGCCTCAACCTGTAGAGAAAAAAGAGCCGATTGCGAATCCATTTATAGAGAAGCCGAGTAGTGTTGCGGTTGTTGCAGTAGAAAAGAAAGAAGAGACGGCGGTTGTTCAACCTGAGAAAAAGGTACAACCAAAAATTAACCCGTGGACTCGTCAAGTTGAATTTGTACCTTCTAATCTAGTGCCTGAAAATCTGCCTAAAGCGAAAAAGCCTTAAAAATTTCAAATTGTTCACTATTTAGTTTTATTCTCTTTCTTGATTGCTTCTTATTTAGGGGGGCGTGCTGAGAGGGAATAGAACTTGATGGATAATCATTTTAAGTGTTTCATCAGCGTTATGTTGTGGCATCTAATCGCTCTAATGTTATTCCGATTGATTTTCTTTAGTCGGATTTAAATTCTATTTTTATGGTTTATATTCTTGTATTTATTGGTAAAAATAAATTTATTGTATTTATTGTTTATTAGCTTGTAAATTTTCACTTCATATTTTTTCAAAAACCTTTGCTTATATGGGGAGTGGATTGTTTTTTATTGGTGTTGGTTTGTCTATTGGATGTTTAGTCGATCTTATGGGTATACACAAAACTTTCTAAATAAAAAACTTTCGGTAAACTATAAGGTAATGCTTAAAATTAGAATTGGTGAGTCATGTTGCCTTTGTATGTCACTTCTGGCGAACCAGCCGGAATTGGACCAGATATTTGTCTAAGTCTAGCAAACCGTGTTGATGAGCGACCGATCGTTATTTTGGCTGATGTCCAGATGTTGCAGCAGCGCGCCAAACAGTTAAATATTGATGTTGAACTTATTCCATTTCAGGGCGAAAAACGGTCGAGTTTAGCAGGGCAGCTTTTCGTTGAGCATGTGCCTTTAGCAAAACCTGTTATTTTAGGTCAGTTAGATTCAGCCAATGCTGCTTATGTTTTAGAGCAATTACGTCGTTCAGCTGACTATGCGATGTCGGGGCGGAGTGTAGGGGTTGCTACAGCGCCAGTGCAAAAGTCGATTATTAATGATGCAGGCATTCTATTTAGCGGACATACTGAGTTTTACCAAGAGTTTGCAGGTGTGGATCGTGTGGTGATGATGTTGGCGACTAAAACATTGCGTGTTGCATTGGCAACCACACATTTGCCGTTGCGAGATGTACCTGATGCGATTACTAAAGAGCGTTTGCATCAAGTGATTGATATTCTGATTCAAGACTTAAAAAGCAAATTTAAAATCGCACAACCACGCATTCTGGTCTGTGGCTTAAATCCACATGCAGGTGAAGATGGTTATTTAGGTCGAGAAGAAATCGACGTGATTAATCCAGTGCTAGAAAGCTATCGTGCACAAGGTATAGGGATGAGCCTCTGTTTGCCTGCAGATACCTTATTTACCCCAGAAAATCTAAAAGATGCAGATGCTGTTTTAGCAATGTATCACGATCAAGGTTTACCTGTGTTAAAATCACAAGGCTTTGGTGAAGCAGTAAACATTACATTAGGCTTGCCATTTATTCGAACTTCGGTCGATCATGGTACAGCACTTTCTCTTGCAGGCACTGGACAAGCAAAAGCATCAAGTTTGCAGGTTGCAGTGGATTTAGCACTTGATTTAGCCCGTCAGTAATGGGCGAGTAAATTATTCACGTTGGAATTATTATGTATCAAATTAATGCCCTAAACCCTAAAGATGAAGGGCATCAGGCTCGAAAACGTTTTGGTCAAAACTTCTTACATGATCAACGTGTGATTGCCAAAATTGTACGTTCAGTGAATCCGCGTGCGGGTGAAAATATTGTCGAAATTGGACCGGGTTTAGCTGCATTGACCTCACCTTTAATTGGCGAGTGTGATGCGTTGACCGTGGTTGAGCTAGATCGTGATTTGGCTGCCGGCTTACCGGGACGTGTGCCACATCCTGAACGACTGACCATTATTGAAGCCGATGCTTTAAAATATGATTTCACGCAATTGTTTCAAGACGGTCGTCCACTACGTGTGGTGGGAAATTTACCCTATAATATTTCTACGCCTTTGTTGTTCCATCTCTTGGAGTTTGGTGACAAGGTCAAAGACATGCATTTCATGTTGCAAAAGGAAGTGGTTGATCGTATTACGGCAACACCAAACACCAAAGAATATGGTCGTTTATCGGTGATGATTCAGTATTACTGTAAACCGACTTTCTTATTTGAAGTGCCACCGGGTTCATTTAATCCGCCACCAAAAGTAACATCAGCCGTATTTCGTTTGGAACCTTATGACGTAAAACCGATCGTAGCAAAAAATGAGAAAGCATTGGCGCGTTTAGTGAGGCATGTGTTTACCCAACGTCGTAAGACCTTGCGCAATAGCTTAAAAGGGATGTTGGCAGAAGATGGCTTTGAAAAAGCAGGTGTTGATCCGATGGCGCGCCCAGAAACCTTAAGCTTGGCTGATTTTGTCGCACTTTCTGATCAGATGGTATCTTAATGTCTAAACGCTATAACTATGTCATTGGTGATGTACAGGGTTGTTTTGAAGCGCTGAAAGCGTTATTGAAAGAAATTCGCTTTGATCCAGATCAAGACTTTTTATGGTTTGCGGGTGATTTAGTTGCACGTGGCGAAAACTCGGTGGGCGCATTACGTTTTATTAAAAAACTGGCTGATCGTGGTGCTGCTGCAACTGTATTAGGTAATCATGACCTGACCTTGATTGCTTGTGCCCGTGGTTTTAAAAAAGTTAAAGATAAAGATCGTACTCAGGATGTGATTGATGCGATTGATGGCGATGAGTTGATTGATTGGCTGCGTAAACAGCCGTTAAGCCTATCTCCAAATGCACAGACCTTGATTTCCCATGCAGGTGTGCCGTGTATCTGGAATGCCGAAAAAACGGTGGCATTGGCACAAGAAGTCCAGCAGGTAGTGGGTCATGACGATCTTTCGATTTTAGATAGTTTTCTTGCCGAGATGTATGGTTCACAACCTGATTTATGGTCAGATGAGCTGACAGGTATGGCACGTTTGCGCTGTATTACCAATTATCTGACCCGAATGCGTTTGACTGATGCCGAAGGGCGTTTAGAGTTTGACTTTAAAGATGCACTTGATGCGCCGATGCCAACAGGCTTTCAGCCGTGGTTTGAGTTTGATAGTCAGGCTGCACAGACTCATCAAATTATTTTTGGACATTGGGCGGCCTTACAGGGTAAAACTATTAGTCCTCAAATTCAAAATGTCGATGGTGGTTGTGTTTGGGGACAGCAATTGATGGCGTTCCGTTTAGAAGATCAACAGCTTTTCGCTGTGGATAATCCTTTGGCTTGATTAGCCTGTGATCTCTTTTAAATGTCCATTTTCATATTGAAATCGGGCATTTTCTATTTTTAAGACTGTCAAAAAACTGTCATACACTGATCATTAAAGTGTCAAAAAATATTTATAAGCTAAAAGCATGAAAATAACGACACGAATGGATGGCGATATGCAAAGTACATACGCGACATCTCTACTAAAGCAAGAACAGTTTCCTGAAAGTTTTAAATTTTACTTTAAAAGGAAACAACTCAAAAATAAACAAGATGAATTGTCTGAACTTCGGGATTTAGTTCGCCCTCGTTTGAGAATCGCAATTGTCACTGAAACATGGCCACCAGAAATTAATGGTGTAGCATTATCTATGATGCAATTATGTCAGGGGCTACAACGGCTTGGACATAAAATTCTATTGGTCAGACCTATACAAAAAACGATTTGTACAGAATTTAACCCTGAACAAGAATGCTTGGTGATGTCTCAGCCTATTCCAAAATACCCAAGTGTTCAATTTGGTTGGCCACAATATCTTAAAGTCTCTAAAGCATTTGAGCAGTTCGCACCTGACGTAGTGCATATCGTGACTGAAGGTCCATTAGGTTTAATAGCACTACAAGCTGCAAAGTCAAAAAAAATCGCCGTATCGAGTGGATTCCATTCAGCTTTCCAAGATTTTAGCCGTTTCTTTGACTTGGCTTTTTTAGTCAAACCGATTCAACGTTACTTAACATGGTTCCATAATAGTACAGATGTCACGTGTGTACCCAGTCAATACACGGAACAAGCACTACGTGGTTTTGGTGTGACTTGTCCTTTAGTTGTTGTTGGACGAGGTGTTGATACTGCGAAGTTTTCCCCAAAACATCGTTCACAGCAATTACGCCAACAATGGGGTGTAGGTGCTGATACCCGTGTAATGCTGTATGTTGGACGCTTATCACCAGAAAAAGAAATTGATGTCTTAATTGAAGCTTTCCATGCTTGGCAGAGACAGCAAGGTGCAAATACAAAATTTGTAATTGTTGGAGATGGGCCTGATCGTATTCGTTTGAGTAAATTAGCGATATCAGAAGATATTATTTTTACTGGTAGCTTAAGTGGTAAGAATCTTTCAGCCGCTTATGCAAGTGCAGATGTTTTCGCCTTTGCTAGTCAAGCTGATACGTTTGGAAATGTAGTGCTAGAAGCAATTGCTAGCGGGTTACCAGTGATTGCTTATGACTACGTATGTGCGCATCAGCATGTCAAACATGGTGTTACAGGTTGGTTGAGTCCTCTCGGACAGGCCGCAGATTTAACACAATCCATTTGTCATTTGCCAGCTCTCCCAGAACTGAGAAAAATGGGTTTATTAGCAAGTGAAACTGTACAGGAAACCAGTTGGCAGTTTCCTGTACAACAATTAGAACAAGCACTTTATCAGGTAGCGCAGGAACCTCTTATGAACTCTACCTAAAGTATCCTCAGAAAGGAGAAAAGTATGAAATTTCAAAATGCAAAAATAAAAATGCTCGATCTCGATTTAAAAGGGTGTGTATACCTCAATCATCTCTCTCAGTCCCAACGCATTGCCTTATTTTTTAAAACGATTAGTCGTTTGGGTGATGGACCATTTTGGTATGTCATGTTGTTATCAGTATGGATCGCACAAGGTTTGGCATACGGTCTGCAAATTCTATATTTGCTCGTTGCAGGTTCTGTTGGTACGGGGATTTATAAGTTTTTAAAGCATAAAACGACTCGACCACGCCCTTATCAAGTTCACCAAGTGATTGTACTGGGCGAGCGACCATTGGATCATTTTAGTTTTCCATCAGGTCATACTTTGCATGCGGTCATGGTTACTATTACATTAGGCTATATCCAACCGTTGTTATTAATCTTGATGTTGCCATTTACGATTCTGGTTGCATTGTCCCGCATGATTTTAGGATTACATTATCCAAGTGATGTGATTGTGGGTGCGGTGATTGGTGCATCCGTTGCTAGCGGTATTATTTTGTTGGCACCAAGCTTCAATATCATTCTTTGAATAATTTAACGAGTTTTAATGATAGAAGACTATTTTTTAAATCTTGGGATTTGTTAAAGTACGCTCAATCACAAACTGTTAATTAGGTTATCAAATGGGCTTACGTTGGACAGATACGATTGATATCGCAATCGAACTTACTGAAGCACACCCAGATGTAGATCCTCAATGGATTCGTTTTACTGATTTACATGCTTGGGTTTGTGCATTACCAGACTTTAATGATGACCCAAATAAGTCGACGGAAGGTTTGCTTGAAGCGATTCAAATGGCTTGGTTGGATGAAGTTCGTTAAAAAAACATCAGAAATCACTGAACTTTTACAGATTCAAGCTGATTATTGGCGATGACATCGGTATAATGCGGCAAATTTTTTAGTTTACACCATAAATAGGAGTCAATCATGGCGATTGAACGTACTTTATCTATCGTAAAACCAGATGCAGTTTCTAAAAACCACATTGGTGACATTTTTGCTCGTTTTGAAAAAGCGGGTTTAAAAATTGTTGCGACTAAAATGAAACACCTTTCTCAAGCTGATGCTGAAGGTTTCTATGCTGAGCACAAAGAACGTGGTTTCTTTGGTGATTTAGTTGCATTCATGACTTCTGGTCCAGTTGTTGTTTCTGTTCTTGAAGGCGAAAATGCAGTTCTTGCTCACCGTGAAATCTTAGGTGCTACAAACCCTAAAGAAGCAGCTCCAGGTACAATCCGCGCTGATTTCGCTGTAAGCATCGACGAAAATGCTGCTCACGGTTCTGACTCAGTTGCTTCTGCTGAGCGTGAAATCGCTTACTTTTTTGCTGATAACGAGATCTGCCCACGCACTCGTTAATCCAAAGTATTCAAGCCAGATAAGTGGTATACTACTTATCTGGTTTTTTATTTTTTATAGATTGAGTTGTGTGAAAAACACACAGCATTTTCTAGCGCTGATATCGTTTAGGTAAATATACATGAGTTCTGTAGTGGTCGTTTCATCTGAGAATGTCGATGAAAAACAACAGTCTTTAACTACGTCTGTCGTTCAAGCTGCCGATAAGAAAGTAAATTTACTTGGCATGTCCAGAGCCGAATTAGAAAAATTCTTTGAAGAGTTAGGCGAAAAGAAGTTTCGTGCCGGTCAAGTCATGAAATGGATACACCAGTTTTTTGTCACTGATTTCGCTGAAATGACTAATATTTCAGGAAAATTACGTGAAAAATTAGAAAAAATCTGCGAAATCAAAGCACCTGAAGTGGTGCACCGTAACTATTCTAAAGATGGTACCCGTAAATGGGTATTTCGTGTAGGTGATGGTGAAGGTTCTCTAGTTGAAACCGTACTGATTCCTGCAGAAGATAAAACAGGTGCGCGTAAAACCTTGTGTATTTCATCACAAGTGGGTTGTGCACTGGATTGTTCATTCTGTTCGACTGGAAAGCAAGGTTTCCAACGTGATCTAACACCAGCAGAAATTATTGGTCAATTGTGGATGGCAAATTATTCTTATATGGAAGATGTGCCTGTTGCAGAACGTGAGCGTACCGTGACCAATGTGGTCATGATGGGTATGGGTGAACCTTTACTTAATTACGATGCAGTACTCAGTTCAATGCAGTTAATGTTAGATGATTTTGCCTACGGAATGTCTAAACGCCGTGTAACTTTATCAACATCAGGTGTTGTTCCAAAAATTGATCAATTAGCGCAAGACATCGATGTTGCACTTGCGATTTCATTACATGCACCAAATGATGAACTACGTAATGAATTGGTTCCTATTAATAAAAAATATCCATTACAGCAACTTATTGCTGCGTGCCAACGTTATTTAGCTAAAGATGGCAATGAAAGCTCACGTCGCCATGTCACTATCGAATATGTGATGTTGGAGGGTGTCAATGATCAGCCTGAGCATGCACAGCAATTATTAAAATTATTGAAAAACTTGCCAAGTAAAATCAATCTGATCCCATTTAATCCATTTCCACATGCACCTTACGGACGTTCGAGTCGTAATCGCATCATTGCTTTTCAAAAAACTTTGTCTGACGCCGGATTTGTGTGTACGATTCGTCAGACACGTGGCGATGATATCGATGCTGCATGTGGTCAATTGGTAGGACAGGTTGCTGACCGTACGCGTCGTGCGGAACAGTGGAAGAAGAAAGTGGCGCAACGACAAGAAATTTTGCGCACACAAGGATAAAACTTGGGGATATAGCGTTGAATACAACTCGACTAAAAACGATTATAACGACTGCTGTTGTGTTTACTGTAATGGGTTTAACCGCTTGTCAATCTTCGACAGGGTTGAAGAAAGACCCAGAAAAAGCTGTTCAAGTTCGTTCTCAACTGGCTGCTGAATATATTCGTACAGGTGATTTGGATTCCGCTAAACGTTCTCTTGATCAAGCTTTAAATATTGATTCGCGTGATGCAAACGCCAATATGATGATGGGGATTCTACTGCAACAAGAAGGCAGTAAACCTAATATGGAAAAAGCAGATGCTTATTTTAAGCGTGCGATTTCTTCAGAACCAGATAATGCACAAGCTCGTAATAATTACGGTACATATTTGTATCAAATGCAACGTTATAATGAAGCGATTGAGCAATTTACCCGTGCAGGTGCAACCTTAGGTTATGAACAGCGATTTCAATCGTTGGAAAACTTGGGGCGAATCTATTTAAAGTTAGGCGATGTTGCGAATGCTGAAAAAGCATTCAAACAAGCGCTACAAGCAAATCGTAATGCAACTATTTCAATGTTAGAGTTGGCAGAAATTTTCTATTTGCAACAAAATAATAGAGATGCATCGCAACTATACGAACAGTATGTTCGTAATGTGGGGCAGAAAAACCAAGGTGCACGTGCACTTTGGATTGGTTTACGCATTGCTCGAGCGAGTGCGGATCAATTAGGAATGCAAGTGTTAGTGAATCAATTACGAGCATTATTTCCTGAGAGTCCAGAATATCAACGTTATTTGCAATTACAGTACAGTACTGAGGCCGTATGGAAATAAATCCAAATTCACATCAGCCAACTGGCTCAACCTCGCCATCGTCAACGTTAGGAAATATTCAACGACCTGGTGAGTATTTGCGTCAAATTCGTATTGCACAAAAGAAAGAACTTGAAGAAATTGCAAGCGTATTGAATATGCCCGTTAAAACATTAACGGCATTAGAGCAAGATGACTATAAATCCTTGCCTGAAGCCACATTCATCAAAGGCTATTACCGTGCTTATGCAAAACTGCTCAATGCAGATGCCAGTGCCATTATCCAGCGTTTTGATGAAATCTATGCCAATGACACAGGTCTCAAGGCCAATCATGCCCTGAGCAACTCCCCAATCAAGACTATGGGCAAGCTTGCTGGATCGAAAAGTGTACGTAATCGTAAATGGTTGAAACGTATTGCTATTTTAGCTGCTGTTTTAGTCTTAGCTTGGTTAGCAGTGATGGCTGTACAAAATTGGACATCAAGCCACAAAGATGATGCAGAAGTTGAAGCGCCGAAAGCAAAAAGTTCTGATGTCGAAATTATACCGATGGGAACCACAACGAACGTAACTTCTGGCGACCAATTAGTTTTGAACTTTAGTCGACCAACATCTGTGCATATCGTTGATGCAACAGGTAAAGTATTAGCAACAGGTCGTCAAGCATCTACATTAACTTTGAGTGGTGAATCACCATTCCAAATTCGTTTAGATGATGCAACAGCTGTATCCTTGACCTTGAATCAGGAGCAAATATCTTTGTCTCCATATACGGTTAATGGAAAAGCAGAATTCCGTTTGTCTCGTTAATGCCAAAGAGTAGAGCTATACGATGATTGTGAATCCAATTAAACGCCGTCCAACACGTAAAATTCGTGTTGGTTCAGTGTATGTCGGTGGTGATGCCCCGATTAGTGTTCAAAGTATGACCAATACTGAAACCTGTGATGTGGATGCAACTGTAGCGCAAATCCAGCGCTGTGCAGATGCAGGTGCGGATATCATGCGTGTTTCTGTACCGTCAATGGAAGCAGCAGAAGCTTTTGGGGCAATTCGAAAACGAGTCTCTGTCCCATTGGTTGCTGACATTCACTTTGATCATCGTATTGCTTTAGCAGTTGCGGACTATGGCGCAGATTGTTTGCGCATTAATCCGGGTAATATTGGTTCGGATCAGAAAGTACGTGAAGTCGTTGCTGCAGCAAAACATCATGGTATTTCGATTCGTATCGGTGTGAATGCAGGTTCTCTGGAAAAAGACTTACAAGTGAAATATGGTGAGCCGACAGGGCAGGCCTTGCTTGAGTCAGCGATGCGCCATATCGATATTCTCGACCGTTTAGATTTCCATGAGTTCAAAGTCAGCGTTAAGGCATCGAATGTATTTTTAACGATGGATGCTTATCGTTTGCTGTCTCAACAGATAGATAATCCACTGCATCTTGGTGTGACTGAAGCAGGGATTTACCGTACGGGTACAGTCAAATCAGCAATTGCCTTGGGCGGACTGTTGATGGAAGGCATTGGCGATACTATGCGTATTTCGCTCGCGGCTGAACCTGAGGATGAAATTAAAATCGGTTTTGATATTTTAAAATCGTTGGGCTTACGTTCAAATGGTATTAACTTTATTGCTTGCCCAAGCTGCTCACGTCAGGAATTTAATGTGATTCAAGTGATGCAGGCTTTGGAAGAGCGCCTAGAAGATATCCGTACACCGATGGATTTATCCGTGATTGGATGTAAAGTGAATGGTCCTGGTGAAGCTAAAGAGGCGGATATCGGTATCGTTGGCGCATCACCACGTTCACTGGTCTATCGTAATGGTGAAAAAAGTCATTTAATTGACACAAATCAGTTGGTTGATGAAATTGAAACAATGGTTCGTCAACGTGTTCAAGAGCTTGAAGAAGCTAAATCTAAAGAAATTATTCGTAGTTCATCATGAGTTCAATTGTCGCGATCAAAGGTTTTAATGACACCCTTCCAACACAAACTGCTGCTTGGAGAAGTCTGGAACAACAATTAGCATCTTTAATGGATGCCTATGGCTATCAACAAATCCGTTTACCGATCGTTGAACAAACGGGTTTGTTTAAGCGTGCGATTGGTGATGCAACCGATATCGTTGAAAAGGAAATGTATACCTTTTTTGATAAAGGTACTCCACCTGAATCGCTGACTTTGCGTCCAGAAGGTACGGCTGGGTGTGTGCGTGCGATGTTGGAACATAACTTATTGCGTGGCGCAACACCGCGTGTTTGGTATGTGGGTCCAATGTTCCGCTATGAAAAGCCACAAAAAGGTCGCTATCGCCAGTTCCATCAATTTGGTGTTGAAACTTTTGGTGTGGCAACGCCAGATATTGATGCAGAAATCATTTTAATGACGGCTCGCCTATGGAAACGTATGGGTGTAGCAGCAAATGTTCGTCTAGAACTCAATACTTTAGGTGAGACGGATGAGCGTGCGGAATATCGTGCTGCTTTGGTTGAGTTTTTAAATCAGCACAAAGATGCATTAGATGAGGATTCACAACGCCGTTTAAGTACCAATCCATTACGTATTTTAGACTCTAAAATTGAATCAACACAAAAGATTTTAGAAAATGCACCAAAGTTGCATGATTTCTTAAAAGAAGATTCGATCAATCATTTCCAACAGTTACAACAGTACCTCACTGATGCAGGCGTTGAGTTTGTAATTAACCAGAAGTTAGTACGTGGCTTGGACTACTACAACAAAACTGTATTTGAATGGACGACAACGATGTTGGGTTCACAAGGAACAGTCTGCGCAGGCGGTCGTTACGATGGCTTGGTAGGACAACTGAAAGGTAAAGCAGATCAATCTGTACCTGCAGTTGGTTTTGCAATGGGTATGGAACGTTTACTGTTGTTGCTTGAGCAGGTTGAACAAGCCCAAGAAGTACGTGATTGTGAAGTTTTCTTATTGGCTGAGCCTGCATTTCAAGCTAAAGCTTTAGTATTAGCAGAGCAAATCCGTGACCAGTTAGAATCAGCAAACAGCTCAATTCGTCTGAAAACAGGTTCACAAGGCAGTATGAAAAGCCAAATGAAAAAGGCTGATCAATCGGGTGCAATCTATGCAGTGATTTTGGGTGAGCGCGAGTGGGAATCACAACAGCTTTTGGTCAAAGAGCTAGCAACGGGTGAGCAGGCGCAGGTCGCTTTAACTGAGCTGACATCTTTTTTTATCGAAAAATTTAAACAATAAATTGCATAATATTTAGGGAAAGGACAATCACATGAGTTTAAGTGATGAAGAACAACTCGACCAATTAAAGTCTTTTGGCAAAAAATATGGTTCTGCCATGATTAGCGGGATTCTGATTGCCTTGATTGCCTTTTTCGGATGGGAATATTGGCAAAAGAAAAATTTAGCTGAGGCACAGAGTCAAACGGCGAAAGTACAAAAATTGATGGACGAAGCTAAGGCTGCATCAGGTCAACCAAATGCTTTCGCTACAGTATCTGAAGCAGCAGATAAAATTGTGAAAGATGATGCTAACTCGGTTCAGGCGATTCAAACCCAATTTATCTTGGCGAAGCTTGCTTATGATAAACAAGACTATGCTGCAGCTGAAAAAGCATTAAAGAAAGTTGAAAACTCAAAAGTTAAAGATGCGGGTTTGCTGCAAATTGTAAAAATACGTTTAGCGGATTCACAATTAGCACAAAAGAAATATGATGAGGCGCTGAAAACCTTATCAAACGTGACTGAACCAGCGTTTAAAGCAACTGCAGAAGAGTTACGTGGTGATATTTTTGTTGCAAAGAAAGATACCGCATCGGCGCAAAAAGCATATCAAAGTGCTTGGGATAGCCTCATTGAACGTAAACAAGAGCGTCAGCTTTTACAAATTAAACTCGAAAGCGTTGGTATTTTAGTAGATGATCCTGAAATTGAGCGCCCGATCTTAGATACCAAAGTGGATGAGTCTTAATGCAGAACAAACTAAAATTACCTTTGGCAATTGCAATTGCTTCAGCTTTATTAATTGGATGTTCAACCAATAAAGTAAAAGAAGTGAAACCGAATTCGTTGCCAAAAATTACGCAACAGCAAGGCTTAAATCTGGTCTTTTCTCAAAGTGTTTCGTCGACAAATGCAGCAGAAGCTTTACGCTTGCAGTTAGATACAGATAACGGTGTAATTTTTGCGATTGATCCAGATGGTCAGGTTTCTGCTTATAAAGCTAAGCAGCGTCTTTGGAAAAGTAAGGTTACTAAGCAAGAACTTACTGCTGGTGTAGAAGCGGGTGAGGGTATTGTCATTATTGGTAATCGTAAAGGTGAGTTATTTGCCTTAGATCAGGCTACTGGTAGCCAAAAATGGTCTGCCAAATTATCTGGTGCGATTTTGTCTCCTTCACTCATTCAATCGGGACGAGTTATTACGATTGCAAATGACGGGACTGTATTTGCGCATGATACTGTTACTGGACAGCAAGTGTGGGCATATAAATTACCAAACGTTCAGTTTAGTTTACGTGGTCAACCTGCACCCGTTCGTTTAGATGAACGTACAGTCGTTGTTGCATCAGCGAATGCTTATGTTTATGCATTGGATGTAATCAGTGGCGTGCCGCGTTTCCAACGTCGAGTTGCAGTAAGTGATGGTCGTTCGGATATTCAACGTTTGATTGATGTTGTCGGTGACCCAGTTGTTGCAGGTCAATATCTAGTAACAACCAGTTTCCAAGGGCAAGTGACAACTACTGATCTTACGACACAGCGTGTGGTGTGGAGTGAAGATGCAAGTAGTACGAATAGCGCTGAAGTTTCAGGTGATAAAGTTTTTGTCTCGACTGCAGATGGAAAATTGAAAGCTTATAATTTAGTGACAGGCGAACTTCTTTGGCAGAATGAGGAATTACTTAACCGTCAATTAAGTAATCCTGTGATGCTTGGACAGAACCTTGTGGTTGGCGATTTAGATGGAGTTATTCATTTGATTGATCCAAACACAGGGAAGTTGATTGGTCGTGCGAAAACCAGTGGTGAAGTCCGTTCATTGCGTGTGATTGATAATCAGCTTTACGTTGCAACTCGAAAAGGTGCATTAAGCATTTGGCAGAATCGTTAATTTTGCCTTAGCTTGTGGTAAAATATTTAATTAGCAATTGCTAATAAAAGAATGATCGGGGTATTTGTTTGAACAAAACCCCGAATTTTTATTGTGATTATTTGATCACCAAAATCTTCCATACTGTTTCTGATACGATGTCATCAATGATGGCTCGTCTGAATTAAGGTTAATTTATGAAACCCGTTATTGCGCTTATTGGTCGTCCAAACGTCGGAAAATCAACGCTATTTAACCAAATCACTAAAAGTCGTGATGCTTTGGTTGCTGACTTCGCTGGTTTAACTCGTGACCGCAAATATGGCGATGCGGTGTATCAAAATAAATCATTCATCGTCGTTGATACTGGCGGTATTGGTGAGAATGAAGGCGGTATTGACTCATACATGGCGGAGCAGTCAAAAACTGCCATTCATGAAGCAGATATCATTGTTTTTGTTGTGGATGCACGTGCAGGTTTGTTGGCATCAGATGAACAGATTGCCCGTGAATTGCGTACACTAGGTAAGAAAGTTTATTTAGTTGCCAATAAGGTTGATGGTGTTCATGCAGAAGCCGCGCTAGTTGAATTCTATAAACTTGGTATGGGAGAACCTATTCAAGTTGCGGCCAGCCATGGTCGTGGTGTGCAGCAAATGCTTGAGGAAGTATTAGCTGAAGTACCAGAAGATGAAAATCCTGAAGAACATAACAAAAATACAGGTTTGCGTTTGGCGATTATTGGTCGTCCAAACGTAGGTAAGTCAACTTTAGTCAACCGCTTGCTTGGCGAAGAGCGTGTAGTTGCATTTGACCAGCCCGGTACTACACGTGACTCAATTTATATTCCTTATGAGCGTGATGGTCGTCAATATACGTTGATTGATACTGCGGGCGTGCGTCGTAAAGGTAAAGTTGATGAAATGATTGAGAAGTTCTCAATCGTGAAAACATTACAAGCGATCAAAGATGCTCACGTGATTGTCGTTGTGCTTGATGCACGTGAAGGGGTCGTTGAGCAAGATCTACATTTAATTGGTTATGCATTAGAAGCTGGTCGTGCCATGGTGATCGCCATTAATAAATGGGACAACATGACTGAATATGATCGTAAGCAATGTAAGCTTGATGTTGATCGCCGTTTTGACTTTATTCCTTGGGCGAAAGTACATTTAATCTCGGCATTACATGGAACTGGTGTGGGTGATTTATACCCAACCATTCATCGTGCTTATGATTCATCACATTTGAAAGTGTCACCAGCAAAATTAACGCAGATTTTGAATGACGCGACTGACGCGCATCAACCACCAATGATTAGTGGTAAGCGTATTAAAATGCGTTATGCGCATATGGGCGGACAAAATCCACCTACAATCGTGATTCATGGTAACAAAGTAGATAAAACACCTGCTGATTACCGTCGTTATTTGGAAAACGTGTTCCGTAAAGTGTACAAGCTGGAAGGTACACCAGTACGTATTGATTTTAAAACCTCAGAAAACCCATTTGAAGGTCGCAAATCTCAAGTTGATGAGCGTGTTGCAGCACGTAAACGTCGTTATGTACAGAAATTTAAAAAGGCTGAGAAAAAATTTAAGCGTTAAGCTGATTTTGCCGTTAAAACCCAAACATTGTTTTGGGTTTTTTTATGCTTTTCAATGTGACTCATGAGATAAGTTGCTCATGCACTTGCGAATGAAGTCTTAAGTTAGGTGATTAAACGAAATAAGCTTGATTATAATCTTCTAAGTTTTTATACAATCAGGTTTATATTGAACGATGTTTTGTTGAGTGAAGCTGATGGTGATACGTAAAATTGAAATACATATTCAAGCTTTGGCTTCACTTCTTGAGCGAGATAAAGCGGATTTCTCAGATTTTAGATCGTTTAATGATTATCAAAAACAACAGATTAAAGCCTATCGGGATCACCTTCTGGCAAATAAATTAAAGTGTTTAACGACTGATCTACAATTTTCAAAACATGAATACGGTAAGCCATTTTTAAGCTCTCATACCTTGGAATTTAATCATTCACATAGTCAAAAATACTATGCTTTGGCGATAAGCGAGCGTGTGAAAGAGATTGGTGTTGATGTGGAAGAGTTGGATCGGAAAGTTCGTTTTGATGCTTTGGCTCAACATGCCTTTCATCCTGAAGAATATCAAGCATGGTTGCAACAAGATCAAGACCCAGAGTATTGGCTCAGAGTATGGACGACTAAGGAAGCAATTCTAAAAGCATCAGGTTTTGGAATTAGACTGGATTTAAATAGTCTAAATACACAAGTTCATCCATCACATGATGGTGGAATGTGTACTCATCCTTTGATTGGAACATTTGCTTATCAAAATTTTGTTTTAAATCAGAAGATCGTGCTGACTATCGCATGGGGTGCAGAGCAGTCTTGTCGTGGTTTTCAATTTCCGCAGATTCAAATTATTCAATATTGATAAATGAAGAACATGCAACCCCGTGCTCTAATCTTAATCAAAAAAGCCAGCATTATGCTGGCTTTTTTGATTTGAATTTTACGATGATTTAGATTTAAGGAATTTCTTCTTCATCAAATTCAGGTTTAACTTGGACAATAAAATCTTGACGATTTAAACCACGCCATAAAGCAAATGCTGTACCAATATAAATAGATGAGTACGTACCAATAAAAATACCAACACACATTGCAATTGAGAACCAATGTAAACCATCACCTCCCCAGAACATCATGGCAAGAACCACAAGTAATAGAGTCATTGAGGTATGGATCGTACGGCGCAAGGTCTCTGTTAATGCGATATCTACAATTTCACGTGGTGTTGCTCCACGAATTTTACGGAAGTTCTCACGGATACGATCCGATACAACGATGTTATCGTTGAGTGAGAAACCCATTACCGCAAGTATTGCTGCAAGCACGGTTAAATCAAATTGCCATTGGAACAATGCAAACGTTCCGATGATAATTACGATATCGTGAAATAATGAGATTACGGCACCCATTGCAAGTTTAAACTCGAAACGAATGGTGACGTAGATCAGCATTAAGATCAAAGCAAGTGCAAGCGCACCTGCAGAGCGGATATAAAGCTCATTACCTACTTGACCGCCAACAGAGTCAACTTTATGAACTTCTGCTTGGTTATTTGGCAATTGGACTGCTTTAGTGATGGTATCGTTTAGATCTTCAACTTTAAGATCTTCTTGCACTGGCATACGTACAATCAGGTCTTTATTACTTCCTAATGTTTGTACAACGGCGTCTTTAAAGCCTGCTTTATCGAGTGCTTGAGCGACTTGAGCGGGTTGAACAGCTTCTTTGTAGTTGAGTTCAGCAGAGATACCTCCAGTGAAGTCCAAACCGAGATTCAGCCCTTTTGTGACGATAAAGAAAATGCTCGCAAGGGTAATCAAGATCGAGAAGATTGCAGCAGGTTTAGCAATCTTCATGAAAGGAATGATTTTTAGATCATCTGGGCGACCGTATTGTTTTGATTCTTGTTGAGTCAGATCAGTCATGTGAATCTCCTTAAATACTCAACTTAGTCAAATTACGGCGTTTGCCATAAATGAGCTGGACGACAGCACGGGTCACAGTAATCGCAGTAAACATTGAACATACGATACCGATCATCAAGGTGACCGCAAATCCTTTGATTGGGCCTGTACCAATTGCGAACAAGATAAATGCCACGATGAAAGTGGTTAAGTTCGAGTCAAAAATGGTGTTATAGGCCCGATCATAACCCGCGATAATGGCTTGTTTAGGGGAGGCGCCCCAAAGCATTTCTTCTCGGATACGTTCGCAGATCAGTACGTTGGCATCAACCGCCATACCAATACCAATGACGATCCCCGCGATACCTGGTAAGGTGAGGGAAGCGCCAATCCATGACATTACAGTAAGAATCATGGCAAGGTTGAACACCAATGCAAAGTTGGCAATCAAACCGAATAAACGGAAGAACACGATCATCCAGATTGCAACCAACAGGAAGCCGATTTGGACTGATAACACGCCCTTATCAATATTTTCCTGACCCAGGCTAGGACCGACTACACGCTCTTCCACGAAGTACATTGGTGCAGCCAAGGCACCTGCACGAAGCATCAACGCCAGTTCAGCCGCTTCCTGTGGAGAGTCAAGCCCTGTGATACGGAACTGGGAACCCAACACGGCCTGAATGGTTGCGGCATTGATCACCACAGACTCGGTATATGGAGTACGAACTTCAGTTTGGGTCCCTGTTTGAGGATCAGTGACATAGCTGATTTTTTGCTTATTTTCAATAAACAGCACTGCCATTCGTTTACCCACAGCACCACGGGTGGCATCTGCCATGAGCTTGCCACCAGCGGAGTCCAGCGTAATGTTGACTTCTGCACCACCTGAATCCTGACTAAAGCCAGAGGTTGCGTTCTGGACGCGTTCACCGGTCAAAATACGATTACGTTGTAAAAGAAGTTGACGACCGCTGTCCAGAGATTGATAAGCAAAAACCTCAGTACCCGGTGGAAGTGGTTGACCATTATATTTGCCAGTGTATTGATCAATATATTGATCATTACTGTCAGCAACTAAACGGAATTCTAAGTTCGCGGTACGACCTAATACACGTTTTGCTTCAGCAGTATCTTGAACACCCGGTAGCTCAACCACGATACGGTTACTACCTTGCGTTTGTACCAATGCTTCTGCTACACCAAGTTCGTTAATACGATTACGTAATGTAGTTAAGTTTTGGTTGACTGCATAAGACTGAATTTCTTGACGACGAGTATCTGTATAATTCAGTTTTAGAGTCGCGCCAGATGTCGTTGCAATGGCTTGTTGAGTAAACTCATTACTGTTACGACGTAAAAAATCTGCTGCGGCATCACGATCTGTATTGTCAGCAAATTGGATCGTAATGGTGTTATTACTTAAAGCAAGGTTATTAAATTTAATTTTGTTGTCACGAAATTGACGACGCAAATCAGTCGCAGATGTTTCCATACGCTGACCAATCGCTTTATCCATGTCGACTTCAAGCAAGAAATGTACACCGCCACGTAAGTCCAAACCGAGTTTCATCGGTTTAGCCCCAATCTTTCGCAACCATTCTGGTGTTGTTGGTGCAAGGTTGAGTGCAACCACATAGTCATCACCTAAATCACGGCGCAACACTTCTTTGGCTTTTAACTGTGCTTCTGAAGAGTCTAAACGTAATAATGCCGCATTATTGGTGAAGCTATTGTCGTGACTGCTAATGTTGGCAGTTTTTAAAATCTGCTCCGCTTTTTGCACAATGGTTTGATCTATTTTTGTGCCTGCTTTAGCGCCTGAAATTTGGACAGCAGGTTCATCTGGATACAAACTAGGAAGTGCATATAACGTACTGATCACAAGTACCACAAGGATCAGTAAATATTTCCATGCAGGGTAACGCATTCGCTTTCTTCTTAAATGAAAAAGTCGTGCTGAGGCACGACTATCTTATGATTAAAGGTTATTTAGTGTGCCTTCAGGTAATACTGAAATGACACTCGCACGTTGAATTTTTACATCGACACCACGGCTAAGTTCAACGACTGCAAAGTCACCATCAAGTTTGGTGATTTTTCCCATCAAACCGCCTGCAAATACGATTTCACTGCCCACACCTAAGCTTTCGATTAAAGAACGATGCTCTTTAGCACGTTTTGCTTGAGGTCTCCAAATCAAGAAATAAAAGATCCCGATAAATACAGCAATCATCAACAAGTTTGCCATCAGGCTAGGGCCTTGTGCAGCCGCTGGAGCAGCGTGAGCAGTAGAAATTAAAAAGCTCATTTCGATTTCCTAAAATTAAAAAGTCAAAAATTAATAATAAAATTCCAATTCGTTTTGCAATGTACCTTGTCTTGCGGTCAGGCGCAAATCTTGATGCAATTCATTCACATTAGTCTTCAGGACAAGCGGGAACTTCTAGACCACGACGTGCATAAAAGTCCTGAACATATTCGTCAAATGTGCCGTTATCCAATGCATCACGCATCCCTTGAGTCAGTCTTTGGTAATAACGCAAGTTATGAATGGTACCGAGCATAGATGCCAACATTTCTCCGCATTTCTCTAAATGATATAAATAGGCACGGGTGAAGTTTTTACAAGTGTAACAATCACAATGTGGATCTAAAGGTCCTTTATCATGACGATATTTACTATTACGAATTCTTACCAGACCATCAGTGACAAAATAATGACCATTACGTGCATTACGGGTTGGCATCACGCAGTCGAACATATCGACACCACGGCGAACTGCCTCAACGATGTCTTCTGGTTTACCCACACCCATGAGATAACGTGGTTTATCCTGTGGCATTTTGTTGGGTAAATAATCAAGCACCTTGATCATTTCTTCTTTGGGTTCACCAACTGATAAGCCACCAATTGCATAACCGTCAAAGCCAACTTCTAATAAACCTTTAAGTGATTCATCACGAAGGTCTTCATACATACCGCCTTGAATAATACCGAATAAGGCATTTTTATTCTTAAGCTCATCATGGTGGTGGGTTTTACAGCGTTTAGCCCAACGCAAAGACAGTTGCAGAGATTTTTGCGCTTCTTCATGTGTTGCAGGGTAAGGGGTACATTCATCAAAGATCATCACGATATCTGAATTGAGTACATGTTGGATCTCCATTGAAATTTCTGGAGACAAAAACACCTTTGAACCGTCAATAGGAGAACGGAAAGTTACACCTTCTTCTTTGATTTTGCGCATTGCGCCTAAGCTAAATACTTGGAAACCACCTGAGTCGGTCAAAATTGGTTTATCCCATTGGATAAACTCGTGTAAACCGCCATGCTCTTTAATCACTTCCAAGCCTGGACGTAAATATAAATGGAAGGTGTTACCTAAAATAATCTGTGCCTGAATTTCTTCAATGTCACGAGGTAACATACCTTTCACTGTACCGTAAGTACCCACGGGCATAAATACAGGTGTTTCAACCACACCATGCTCTAACGTAAGTCGACCACGACGGGCACGTCCCGACTGACCTAATTTTTCAAATTTCATGACACATCCTGAGCAAGATCGAAGCACTGCTTTGAGCGCAGCGCAAGGCGAAAAAACAGTTCGCTGATCAAAAGCGGCTATTTTCCTTGATTATGGCGTGTAGTTCTACTACTAAATGTAGCGTAAGTTAAAAAATAAAAAAGCCAATCAAGATAAAGCTTAGATTGACTTGTATTCAAGTAAAAATAAATTTTAAAAATTTGGTTTATAGTCAAAATTTTCAGTTGCAAGATTATCCTTAAACGGGCGAATGGCTTTCTTGGATAAGGTGAGGGTATTGATCAGGTTGTTGGGGAACACCTCGATCTGGTTATTAAACAATTCTACGTTACGGTTGAATATCGTGATTGCCGCACCTACATTCTCGTTTTGTTCCTGAATGTCATCCATCATCTTGCTATAAAGTGCATCAGCTTTCAGTTCAGGATAGTTTTCCACCACTACATTGAGACTACGAATCAGTTCCTTACTCATTTTCTCAATCTGTTGTAATTGAGAAATATCGGTATCATTGACATTCAGATTCAGAATTTGTTGGCGTAATTCAGTCACTTTTTCCAAAGTTGATTTTTCAAACTGAGTATATCGATCTAATGTTGCTTCCAATGCTTCTAAAGTCTTTACTTTTTGACGCTCAAAGTTGGCAACTTCTGACCATGCCCGTTTGGTGGCATTAAAATACCGTACGATGTTGTTGCGAATGGAAACGCCCCATACGATCAGCACCACAAAAATCCCCAAAAAAATCAGTAAACCAGTCATCGTCATTCCCCTTATTGTTATGGCTAAATGATTAGCTAATTAAATTCAGCATGAGCTGTTGAAACTTTTGATATTGCGGCATGGTCATGGTACGTAAATGTCCACGTAATGCTGAAATATCATGGATTTCACTACGTTTACTGGCGGTTTGGAAAAGGTTTTGTTCGCCGAGGTAACACAAAATTTGCTCTTCATGATGATAAATTAAATCACCAGTAAAATGTTGAAAAAAATTATGTAGCTTTAAGGTGAGGCTGGGACTAATTTCTTTTGCTAATTGATGTTGATCGACCCCAAAAATATTTAGCTCTTGGTTAATTAAAATATCGCTGCTTTGCCATGAACTTGTATATGGTTCAAAAAAACGAGAACGTTTATTGCTGACCGCTATTCCTGAAGCAGGCATTTGAAAAATAAAAGCGCCCCATAGATCTTTGTGAATTTCTTTGGCAATTTTCTGATTGCTATTTTCTTCCTGAAAAATGGGGAGTTCACTGACATAGTGATATTGAAACAATAAAACTTGATGTTCAGTCGTACCATCATGCCATGTAGTTGAAGCATATTGGGTGATTTCGTTAGATTCAGTGCCACGATTAAATAATGGGAAAAATTGTTTCAATCTACTGATCACCAATAATGGCTGTGCTTGAATCGGTAAATAAGCGGGTAGCTGTTGAAATTGCAGACCATAACGTAAGACGGTCATGCGTTGTTCGAGATATGTAATGACCTGTGTGAGTGGCTCTTTCGGCTCATACAGCAAATACGCTAAAAAGCCAGTCAAAAAAGCAGCGAGAAGGCTAAAGATATACTGAATATGTGGATGAAAAAAATAGCCAAATACTAATGTGCAAACGCTCACAATGCCTAAAATAAAAGGCAATACATTAAAAAAGCATAAGCTATGATCATCACGCCACGGATGTAAAGCATCCAGCAAATCTTGATCACTATGTGATTTTTGTCCTATATCCCAAAGCCGAGCAATATTGCGGAAAACCTGCGCATTTTTTTTTCGTCTTATATGTAAGGCTTGTTCTACAGTATCGATCGGCATCGTTCTATTTAAATCAGGTGTTTAATTGATCCACTAGCATAGCATCACCATAGCTAAAGAAACGATAGCGTTGTTCAACAGCATGTTGGTAAGCCGCTAAAATGTGGTCTCGATTTGATAATGCAGAAACTAGCATCAGCAAAGTTGATTCTGGTAAATGGAAATTAGTAATCAAACGATCTACGATACAGAATTGATAACCTGGATAAATAAAGATTTGCGTATCACCTGTCCAAGCCGCAATTTTACCTTGATTAGCTTGCGCAGCACTCTCTAAGGCACGAGTCGCAGTCGTTCCAACAGCAATGACTTTATTACCACGAGCTTTAGTTTCTAAAATGAGATCAATTGTGGCTTGCGGCACATCACACCACTCACTGTGCATAATATGATTGGTGATATCGGTGGTACGTACAGGCATAAACGTGCCTGCACCTACGTGTAAGGTCACAAAAGTCTTTTGCACGCCTTTAGCGGCTAATTTTTCTAATAAGCCTTGGTCGAAATGTAGGCTTGCTGTCGGTGCTGCAACACTGGCAATTTTTTCAGGATCGTGGAACACGGTTTGATAGCGTTCGGTATCAATTTCTTCCGCTTCACGATTGAAATAAGGTGGAATCGGGAGCTGACCGTATTGATCCAGCACCGACAAAATCGGTTGTGAAAACTTCACCACAAACAGATTTTCATGGCGGCCTTGTACGGTGACAGGTACGGCATCTTCACCGATATACAGTTCTGCGCCTGCTTTAGGCGAATTGCTTGATTTGATATGGCAATGTGCAGTGTGGGTGTCTAACATGCGCTCAACCAGAACTTCGATTGCACCACCTGTAGCACGTTTGCCTTTTAAGCGTGCTTTCATGACTTTAGTATCATTCAGTACCAGCAAATCACCTTCTTCAAGTAAATCAAGAATATCGGTGAAAACATGATCGTGATACTGACCTTGAGCATCGATATGGAGTAGGCGAGATGCGCTACGGCTATCTAGTGGGTAGCGAGCAATAAGTTCATCAGGAAGATCAAACGAAAAGTCGGAGAGTTGCATACATCTAAAACATTGCAAAAAATTGGGTGTAGTATAGTCTTTTTTGTGTTTTCTCGCTGAGTTCACGTGTTTATAAGCAGAAAAATATCTGAGTGATTTAAAAGTGAGCAATAAGCGGTAGTTAGTGTTTGACAATAAAATCAAACAGGTTATGATACGCAACACAAAGCATCGCACTCTTCCCGAGGTGGTGAAATTGGTAGACGCGGCGGACTCAAAATCCGCTGTCAGAGATGACGTGTCGGTTCGAGTCCGACCCTCGGGACCAAGATTCAAAGACCCCAAGCTGGTATTAAAGGCTTGGGGTTTTTTAATGCTTATAATTTTTAATTAAAAATTATGTTCCAAGAACAAAGGTGAACAAAGAATTGAATCTTAGACTTCATATTGAAAGCATTTATAATTTTGAATTATTTAAATATTTTACATCATAATTGTTTCTAAAGCGTTTAATGTTGATTCTTGGCTCCTTTTAATATGAAATGTAGCCACACTTATTATGGGAATCTTGGTTGCTTTTATTTCAGGAATATTATTTCTGAGTGTGGATGCATTGATTGAGATATATGATGATTTGAGAGTTCAACAAATTTCCAAAAATTAGATTCCCTACGGAATTAATTTAAGTTTAAATTTCATGAAAGTTCACGTTTTGTTGCGAATTGGTTTAAGAATGAATTGCCTTTTATGTTAAATTTTGTTAATAGTGGGTGATGGTTTTGACATTTTTCTTAGTGATTTGTAAATAACCGTATAACGATAATACACGAGAGGCGGGCATGGCTATTCAACTATTAGAATTACAGCAAGCCGATAAGTTAAGTGCTTGTAAAATTTCGCTTTCTTTGGGTTTGAATTCTGAGCAAAATTTACTTGAACAATTTTTACAGTTCGACCGTAAATTGATGCAAGCCGATACTGCTTTGCTCGCATTCCATCAAGAACCCTACCTTTGGCATTGTTGCGCAGAAAAGTTACACGTAGTTGATATTTCAAAAATTAGTAAAAGTCTAAATACACTATTTGTAAATGGTGATTTGATCGATCAACAACACCCTCAATATCAGAGCTTATTGGCCTTTCTAGCGCCATTTAAACGTAAAATACAAACTGCAATTGCAATACACTTAAGGCATCCAGATCAAACTTCATTAGGATATCTGGTTTTATTTGATGATGTTGCACAAGATTTCAGCGAACTACAAAAACAATTACTTCAAGAGCACTGTATGAGTTTTATGCAGAAACTGGAGTTAAAGGTCAATCATGACCAACTGAAAGAATTATACGAGCAAGAAGCCGCATTAAACTTTAGTAAAACTAAATTCTTTTCGATTATATCTCATGATCTACGAGCACCCTTTCATGGTCTATTAGGTTTCTCTGAAATATTGGCAAAAGAGCGTGACACTTTAGATGAATCTAGCATTCAGAATATCGCGGACTATCTTTACGATACTTCTCAGTCGACCTATAACTTGTTGGAAAGTTTATTAAATTGGTCGATGGCTGAAGGCGGGCGCTTTGTTTACCACCCGATTAATTTTAAGCTACGACAGATTACCAATATTGTTACGGATGTCTTAAAAACACTGGCGATCAAGAAAAATATCCAGTTGATTAATGAGGTGGATGAAAATCTTAAAGTTTATGCTGATATGAATATGATCACTTCCGTGATTCAGAATTTAGTATCCAATGCGCTGAAATTTACTGATATTGATGGTTCTGGCAAAGTCTTCATTCAAGCTCAAACTCAAGGTAACTTTGTTGAAATTTATATTAAAGATACTGGCTTAGGGATGACCCTTGAGCAGATTAAAACGCTATTTCAGCCGAGAATCACGGTCAGTTTTAAAGGTACTGCGGGTGAAAAAGGGGCGGGTCTAGGGTTAACATTGTGCAAACGGTTCGTTGATCTAAATCATGGTGAAATTAGTGTTAGCTCGAATGAGGGTGAGGGCACAATCTTTAAAGTTGTATTGCCTGCTGCAAACGAACAAATAGATTTATCTGTAGAACAGTATAAATCTAAAGCGAAATTAGCCTAAAGAGATTTTAAAGATAAGCGTGTAACTGATATAACTAATCCTAGATGATACGAGATTAGCCGAGCCTTTTTATATGAATGCGGAACAGCTACAGAAAACTTTAGTTGCCAGTCAATATGCTGAACAAGTTTTAAATTTATATCAAACACAATTAGAACAAGATTATTGCAAAGATCAATTTCTCCAATCACTTTCTACTGAAAGTATTCATGAAAAAGTTCAACAAGCTGTTGCCGATGTAACAGATGAGTACGCTTGGATGAAAGCATTACGAGTCTTGCGTGCAAAGTTGATGTTTCGCTGGATTTGGCAAGATGCTAATCAACTTACTAATGTGGTGACGCTCACACGTGAACTTTCTGATTTTGCCGATGCCTGTATTTGTGCTGCAAAAGCTTTTGCATTGCCACCGCTCTTAGCCAAACATGGCGAACCGATTGGTTATTCAGGTCATTTACAAGATTTGATCGTGATTGGAATGGGGAAACTTGGTGCACAAGAACTTAACCTTTCTAGCGATATTGATCTCATTTTTGCCTTCGATGAACAAGGCGAAACCAATGGACGTAAATGTATTGATGTACAGCAGTTCTGCATTCTATGGGGGCAGAAGCTGATTTATCTGCTTGATCATATTACTGCAGATGGTTTTGTATTCCGTGTCGATATGCGCTTACGTCCGTGGGGCGATGGTTCAGCCTTGGCGATTAGCCACAGCGGGTTAGAAAAATATTTAAGTCAGCATGGGCGTGAATGGGAACGCTATGCTTGGATCAAGGCACGGGTGATTACAGGGGGCAAAGCAGGCGCTGAACTGATGGAAATGGCGCGTCCATTTGTGTTTCGCCGTTATGTCGATTATTCTGCTTTCGCTGCGATGCGTGAAATGAAAGCGATGATTGAACGTGAGGTGATGCGCCGTAATATTGAGGATGACATTAAGCTTGGTGCTGGCGGCATTCGTGAAATTGAATTTATCGTTCAAGTGTTTCAACTCATTTATGGTGGCTCGAAACGTGAGTTGCAGCACCGTCAATGTCTGGTCAATCTGCACTATCTCGGTGAGGCTGAATTACTGGATCAGCAAGCAGTGATTGACCTTGAGGATGCCTACCTGTTTTTAAGGCGGGTTGAACATGCCATTCAGGCACTGAATGACCAGCAAACCCAGTCCCTGCCCAATGAACCTGAGTTAAGGCAGCGCATGATTGAGACTTTGGGCTTTGCAGATTGGCAAGCCTTTGTTGATGTGTTGAACCAGAAGCGTGACAAGGTGAAAGTTCAGTTCAAGCAACTGATTCAGGAACAGGAGTTTTCTGCACCGATTGATGATTTTTCACAGTTGGAACAGCGCCTCAGTACTGTACTGGATGATGATGCCACAAACCTGATTCAGAACTTCTGGCATGGGCAAGCACTACGCAAAATCCCAGCCAGCGCTTTGGAGCGATTAAAGAAATTTTGGCCACATTTGATCGAGGCAATCTTACAGTCACCGCAACCACAAGTCGCTTTGTTACGTTTGATGCCCTTGGTGGAGTCAGTGCTGCGCCGTACCGTGTATTTGGTGATGTTGATGGAAAGTCGTGGTGCTTTACAACGATTAGTTAAGATGGCGACGGTTAGTCCATGGATTTGTGAAGAGTTAGCACAATATCCAGTCCTGTTAGATGAATTCCTTTCTATGGATTTTGGCTTGCCACAACGCAAAGACTTAGAAGATTCACTACGTCAACAATTATTACGTATCGAAATTGATCAAGTTGAAGATCAAATGCGCGTTTTACGTCTATTTAAGAAGAGCAATGTATTAACTGTTGCTGCAAGCGATGTTTTAGCTGAAAGTCCATTAATGAAAGTGTCAGATGCATTGACGGATATTGCTGAAGTTAGCGTCCAAGCGACGCTTAATTTAGCTTATGAAGCGGTTGCTGAGCGACATGGTTATCCTTTAGGCAATAATGGTCAGCGTTGTAGTTTGGATAATAAAGGTTTTGCTGTGATTGGATACGGCAAGCTTGGTGGAATTGAATTGGGTTATGGTTCAGACTTAGATCTGGTTTTTATCCATGCCTTCGAAGAACATAGTGAAACTGATGGTCGTAAAGGCATTAGCGGGGCTGAGTTTGCAATTCGTGTGGCACAAAAGTTTATGTCTTTAATGACGACACAAACCTTAGATGGGCGTGTTTATGAAATTGATACCCGTTTACGTCCATCGGGTGAGGCGGGGATGTTAGTCACTAGCTTAAAAGCGTATGAGCAATATCAACAAAAAAGTGCGTGGCTTTGGGAACATCAAGCTTTAGTGCGCGCCCGTTCGATTGCGGGTGATTTCAATTTGTGTCAGCTATTTGAGCAAATTCGTTGTCAGATTTTGACTCAAAAACGAGATGAAAATGTTGTGCGTGAAGAAGTATTGAAAATGCGTCAAAAAATGAAAGACCATTTGGGATCGTCTTCTGAACAAAAAAAACATGGCATTTTTCATTTAAAACAGGATGCAGGTGGTATCGTTGACATCGAATTTATGGCACAGTATGCAGTGCTTGCATGGGGCGGGACGAATCCAGATCTTGCCCATTATTCTGATAACGTAAGAATTCTTGAAGATGCTGCTCGAGCAGGCTGCTTATCCAGTGAAGATGCCACAGCACTCATCCATGCTTATCTCCGTGAACGAGCTGAGAGCCACCGTTTAGCGCTTGCAAATCAATCTATGCAAGTCAATGCTGCGGATTGGCACGATACCCGAGAGATCGTTTGCAAGTTATGGCAAAGGTTAATTGATCCAACTGCAATAGCATTGGAAAGTGAATGATTGTGTAAAAATTTGGAGTATGTGCCATGAATTTGGCTGATCGTGATGGTTTTATTTGGCAAGATGGAAAATTAGTTGATTGGCGTGATGCAAAAATTCACGTCTTAACACACACATTACATTACAGTATGGGTGTTTTTGAAGGCGTCCGTGCTTATGAAACCCCAAATGGTACAGCAATCTTCCGTTTGCAAGACCACACTAAGCGCTTATTGAATTCAGCAAAAATTTATCAAATGAATGTGCCATTTGATCAAGCGACTTTAGAGCAGGCACAGATTGATGTCGTGCGTGAAAATAAATTGGTTTCAGCTTATTTGCGTCCTCTCATTTGGATTGGCTCTGAGAAACTAGGAATTGCTGCAACAGACAATACCATCCATGCTGCTGTAGCAGCTTGGTCATGGGGTGCATACCTTGGTGAAGAAGCGATGGCACATGGTATTCGTGTCAAAACGTCATCATTTACGCACCACCATCCAAACGTGACGATGTGTAAAGCAAAAGCATGTGGTAACTATACCGTATCGATTTTGGCACACCAAGAAGTTGCACGTTCAGGTTATGACGAAGCAATGTTACTTGATCCTCAAGGCTTTGTTTGTCAAGGTGCAGGCGAAAACGTATTCTTGATCAAAGATGGTGTTTTGCATACACCTGACTTGGCAGGCGGTGCGTTAGAAGGGATTACCCGTCAAACCGTAATTACCATTGCCAAAGACCTTGGTTATGAAGTGGTTGAGCGTCGTATCACACGTGATGAGTTTTACATCGCTGATGAAGCATTCTTTACCGGTACTGCTGCAGAAGTAACGCCAATTCGTGAATATGATGACCGTGAAATCGGTTGTGGTTCACGTGGTCCGATTACGACTGTTATTCAAAAAACCTTCTTTGATGCAGTACAAGGTCGTAACGATAAATATGCACATTGGTTGACTTATGTAAAATAAGATCAAACCAGATCAATTAAGCGAAGCTCAGGCTTCGCTTTTTTATTTCTGAGCTGTCAATAGATTGCAACCAAATCATCATCAATCTTTCATTGAACTTGATTACGGTGAACTTTAAGTGTAATTAAAAACAATAGAGAAGCAATGAAAATTACTGTCGTAGGTGCAGGTTATGTCGGCTTATCCAATGCTTTGTTATTTTCAAAACAACATGATGTGATGATATTAGATATTGATAAAACACGCATAAAGAACATCAATCAGCGCGTATCCCCGATCAGTGATACCTGTATTCAAAACTATTTATCTGAGTCTAATATTGAAGCGACTTGTGACCAAGAACTGGCTTATCAACAGGCTAAATTGATTATTATCGCAACACCCACCAACTACAATCCTGAAACAAATTATTTTGATACCTCGAGCATTGAAACTGTTATTCATAGTATTCAAAAAATAAATCCTAAAGCGTTGATGTTGATCAAATCTACAGTTCCAGTTGGCTATACCAAGGAACTTTCTAAAAAACTTGCGTTAAATAATCTTATTTTTTCTCCTGAATTTCTAAGAGAGGGGCAAGCTTTACAAGATAATTTATACCCGTCACGGATTATTGTGGGGGAAAAGTCAAAGCGAGCTGAGAAAATTGCCAAGCTTTATTTGAAAGCAACCATAAAAAAAGATGCGGTATTGTTATGTGTTGACTCAACGGAAGCAGAAGCAATTAAGCTGTTTTCAAATACTTATTTAGCGATGCGAGTTGCTTTTTTTAATGAGTTGGATACCTATTGTTTAAAAAACAAACTGAGTGCTTTAGATATAATTAAAGGGGTGGGATTAGATCAACGCATCGGTGATCACTATAACAATCCATCCTTTGGTTATGGAGGGTATTGTTTGCCTAAAGATACCAAACAGCTTTTAGCTAATTATGATGATACTCCTCAAGAACTGATTTCAGCGATCATTCGCTCTAACCAGACTCGTAAGCAAGCGATTATTGAAGATATACTGAGTCGAAATGTCACTTGTGTTGGTATTTATCGATTAACCATGAAAGCCGACTCAGATAATTTTAGAGAGTCAGCTGTACATGATGTGCTGAGTGGTTTGGCGGATGCAGGAATCCAAATCGTGATCTATGAACCCACATTGGGTGTGAAAGCGTACCTTGGTCATCCTTTAATGTCGAGTCTACAAAAATTTAAAGCAATCTCTGATTTGATTATTGTCAATCGTATGGTGCCGATGTTTAGTGACGTGATGGAAAAAATATATACACGAGATTTATTTGGGATAAATTAGCGCTTAAATGATTAAACAAAACTATAAACAATCCTCCTAGTTTGATGAATTAATAATAATTTTTTTGATAACGCCTATGCTAAGATAGCCTAATATTCAGTGCATATTGTTTTAAAACGCTTGGTACGAAAATCGCAACGCGAAAATAATATCTAAGGCATTAAGGTTATCAGATGGCAGACATTCAACAAGATTCAGCAACTCATGAAGACAATATTATTTTGTGCATGAAATGGGGAACGAAGTACGGTCCAGAATATGTTAATCGTCTGTATAACATGGTCAAACGTCATCTGACTTTACCCTTTAAAATGGTTTGTTTGACGGATCGTACAGAAGGTATTGATCCGAATGTACAATGCTTTCCAATCCCTCCATTAGATCTACCAGAAGGTAGTCCTGAACGTGGTTGGAACAAACTTTCTACTTTCGAGCCAGATTTATATGGTCTAAAAGGCAATGCTTTATTCTTAGATCTTGATGTTGTGATTGTGGATAATATTGACTGCTTTTTTCAGGAGAAAGGTGAGTTTTTAATTATCCACGATTGGAAAAGACCTTGGCGTATCACGGGCAACAGTTCTGTTTATCGGTTTAAATTAGGCGGATTTCCTGAAATCTTGCCTTATTTCCGTGAAAACTTTGATGAAATCCGTCAAAAATTTCGTAATGAGCAAGCTTATTTATCATGGTTCGTTGATGCACATGGAACTTTGAGTTATTGGAACGAAGATTGGTGTAAAAGTTATAAATATCATTGTCTACAAAAGATTCCATTAGCATATGTGAAGCCTCCTGTAAAACCGAAAGGTGCAAAAATTATTATTTTCCATGGCGAAATTAATCCACCCGATGCAGTAAATGGTGGTGGTGGTAAATGGTATCGTTATGTATTGCCTTCTGATTGGATTAAAGATGCTTGGCAGTAATTAGATAATCTGTACATTTATTAATATATTAGGTCAAATCGTGAAAATTTCTTTTTATTTAATTAATTTGGATTCAAGTGTAGAACGTTTAAATAAAGCAGATACAGAATTGAGTAAACAAAAAATTAACTATACTCGTATTTCCGCTATTGATGGACGTAAACTCGAACTTTCCTCATATTCAAATTATGATAGTAAAAGATCTCATATTTTTACTGGAAGAGATTTAATAGGTGCTGAAATAGGTTGCTATTTAAGTCATAAAAAAGCAGTTGAAACTTTTTTATTGTCTGGTTCAGATTATGGTGTCATTTTAGAAGATGATTTAAGATTAAATGAGGATTTTAATCAAAAAGTTATAGAAATTATAAAATGGCTGGAAAATAATAAATATACAGATTGGAATGTTATTAACCTAGGTGCAAAAAAGAAAAAACTAACATCTAAAATTGCTGAATTCGGTAACTATGAGCTATTAAATGCTTATTATTTTCCAATATTAGCTATAGGATTAATTTGGTCAAGAAAAGGTGCACAGGATTTTTTAGAAAAGATTAATGATCAGCCTATTTTTATGCCCATTGATGTAGAGTTACAAGCATGGCTAAGTAAAAATGGTAAAGGCTTATCAGTTTACCCTGCATTAGTACTCCAAAATGGTTCGGAGAGTGATATTGATGCTGGAACCTTAATAAATCAGCAAAAGAGTTTACGTGCAGATCGTTTTTTTCCTCGCCAGAAACGGATGTGGATGAATAAATGGAATGCATGTAAAAAACTTTTAGATAAATGAATTAGGGTATTAAAAATGAAAGTTTTAATGATCAATTTAGATAGTTCCAAAGATCGTTTACAGCAGCAAAATGAACAATTTGATAAATTAAAAGTTGTATTTGAGCGTTTACCTGCAGTTTCAATTGCTGATTTTAGCAAAGGTGATTATCAAAAATTAGCCTTCAATGGTCAAAGACCAATGAAACAATCTGAGTTAGCTTGTTTTTTGAGTCACAAAAAAGCATGGGAGTACGTTGTTACATTAAATGAACCTTGTGTTGTTTTAGAGGATGATGCTGTTTTAGTACGAGAATTTAAACAAATTATTAAGGCGGTAACTAATTTAGAAAATATCGATTTTATAAATTTAGAGGTGCATGGACGTAGAAAGTTAATTGCAAAATCTGCTACATTTGATTTAACTGATAATCATTTTCGATTATTTAGTTTATATCAAGATAGAAGTGGAACAGGGGGATATATTCTGTACCCAAGTGGTGCAAAAAAACTTCTAGATTTCATGGAAAAGAGAGCAATTGGTTTAGCTGATGAGTTTATTTATAGTTGTAGATCATTAGAAGCTTATCAAATTGAGCCAGCAGTTTTACTTCAGAGCGATAAATGTGAAATGTATGGCGTCAAGCCGATGGACGATATGCATTCAATTATCGGTCAAGTTAAAAATACAGTTTCTTTTGAATTATCTATAATAGAAAAAATTCAATTTAAATATAGAAGAATAATAGCTCAAATTATTTTGGGCTATTATTACCTTTTATTTATGTGTAAAGGTGCTGTTAAAAGAGAAATTAAGGTTCAACCTAATCGATTTGATTAACCAAAAATTTTTGCTTTAGTTTTTTGCCACCAGGTTATTTTAGGTGGATTAGCTAAGCTATTTTCCCAGCCAATATGGTGACACACACCACTTTTTAAGAAAAGATTATATTGGTTTCTTTTTCGGAACCAACGTGAAATATGTCGTTCTTTTTTAAAGTTCTGAAATCCTTGTGTTGCTTTCCACATAGTAATCGGTGAAATATGGGGGTTAAAAGTGAAACCGTGCCATTGATCATGGAGTTTGGTAAGTTTTGCAGTAGTTATATTACTATTTTGAATAAATTGGATCTTATTAAATTCTTCTTCTGTAAAAGAAAAGTCAGATAACTTTCTTAATACAATAGAGGTTGCTGAAGAGTCATCTTTTAAAATATTTATATATTCTTCAATTTCAATAGGTTGATCAAACAGCCAATCATCTTCACAATGAAAAATGTAGTTCGTCTTAACTTGAGCATACATTAAATCCACGGCTTTGTGATGTCCAACTTGTTCTGAAAGGTTAATCAGTATTCCTGTAGGACATAGTTCTCGAAAAACTTGATTGGTTTCCTCATCACGAAAATCATTGATTGCAATAATATGTTCAAAACTAATCTGGTTGAATAGGCTTTCTAGAGTTTGACGTAATAGTTCTGGGCGTCGGCCAATAGTAAGGCAAAGTGTAATATCTTGTGCTTTCAATGATCATTCTCCAGAACAGTTCATAGCCAATATGATTGTAGATATTTGTGATTGTAGGACGAATTCATTGTATACTCAAATAATATTGAATACACTGCATCTACAATAATGCTGGAGATTTGTTAGGTTATTTTACGATGAAAAATTATGTCATAAGTTTAAAAACAGCCTCAGATCGAAGACAGCATATTGAAAATCAATTTAGTCATCATCAAGTTGAATATCAATTTTTTAACGCATTAACGCCAGATTTAGCGGCAACCATGGCTGATAAATTAAAATTAAATGTAAATGAAAAATTTTTAGCGAAAACTGAATTAGCATGTTTTATGAGCCACGTTGCGCTTTGGCAAAAAATGCTCGATGAAAATATTAGTTATATGGCAATTTTTGAAGATGATATCTATTTAGGTGATGATGCAAATTTTTATTTGAATAGTCATGACTGGATTGATCCAGATTGGAATGTAATAAAGATTGAAGCATTTAATGAGCGTGTTTTGATTGGGAAACCATATGTCCAGTTGGAAAAAGGGAATCGGTCTATATCTAAATTAAAAAGCTGTAATTTAGGTACGGCTGGTTATATACTTTCTATAAAAGGTGCAAAAGAATATTTAGAATACATTCAATCTATTGAATTAATACCTTTAGATCAATTGATGTTTAATCAGTATGTTTTAAATAAAAAAAATAATATTTATCAAATGAATCCAGCGCTATGTATTCAGGAAATGATTTTATACCCTGAAAAGAGTAAAACATCTTTGGTTAGTGATCTATATAATGAGCGTCAACAAAGAATGAAAAATAATAAAAAGAAAGGCTGGTCTAAAATAAAATTAGAAATTTATCGGATATATATGCAATTATTTAGCATTATTGCTTATAAAACTATTAAGTTTAAATAATGAGAAATATAATTATGAGTGATATTAATCAAAAAACTGTAGCCGTCTTATACATCGCAACTGGACGCTACACTGTTTTTTGGAAATATTTCTATGAATCTGCTGAGAAACATTTATTAAATAACTGTTTAAAGCATTATTTTGTTTTTACAGATAATTCAGAGGATATTGCTGGGAAAAGTAGGGGTAATGTTACTTGTATACAGCAAAATAAATTAGGATGGCCTTTTGATACATTAATGCGCTTTGATATTTTTTTATCGATTAAGGATCAGCTAGAAGCATTTGATTATATATTTTTCTTTAATGGAAATTCTGAAATAGTATCTGAAATCACTTCAGATGATCTACTACCATTAAGAGAAGATCAAAAGTTAGTATTTGCTCATCAGCCACATATGTTTCATTTATCCAAACGTAAATTTACATATGATAGAAATCCTGAATCTTCAGCCTATATTCCAAATGGTCAAGGTCAATATTATTTTATGGGTGGGATTAATGGGGGAGACACATCAGCATACTTGGAAATGTGTGAAAAATTAAATCAGAATATAAAATCTGATTTAGAGAAAGACGTTATTGCGATATGGCATGATGAAAGCCATTTAAATAAATATGCATTAAACCGTGATGATGTAAAAATTTTACCACCTCTTTTTAGTCGTGGTGAGTATGAATACTGGAAAAAAACATCAAAAGTAGTATTCCTAGACAAATCACATTATCGATTTGGTGGACATGCATATTTACGTGGTGAGAGTGAGCATAAAATTAGTCAGGTAGAATGGGAAAATGCAAATACAAAACAATCAAAATTCTACAAAGTTAGATTCAAACAATTTATCAAATCTCTTCTCTTATGAAACTGATTTTGTTCGTTTAATTTATAAGCTGCATAAAAAGCCTTGGCGAATTTTGTACTTTGGATTCATCCCCAAAAAATTAAGAAAGAAATATAATCTGATAGCAGACCGATCTAAACAAGCATCAGTGGCTGATGCTTGGGAGAAAATGATTTATCTATATCAAGATAATAAAATTGAACATTTTCAACTGAAACCAAAGAAGACATTTTTAGATCAAAAAATAATTTGGCAGTACTGGGCGCAAGGCGTTAATCATGGTCAGTTACCTGAAATTGTTAATTTATGCTTTACATCAGTAGATAAATACTGTGCTGATTATAAAATTATCCGATTGGATGATAGTAATATAAATGATTATTTGGATTTGCCTGACTTTGTATATTTAAAGAAACAGAACCCTGAATTTAAACATGCTTTTTTTGCGGATTTAATTCGATTAGCATTACTTGATGTTTATGGGGGTACTTGGTTAGATGCAACTATTATGTTAACGTCTCCAATTAAAGAAAATATTGCTAATTCTGATTTTTTTATGTTTCAAAGATCATCAGAAGCTAAAAACAAACGTTATTGGTCTGAGTATAATTCTGATTACTTTGGTTGGGATAGTAATCACCGTATTAATGTTCTAAATAGTTTTATTGTTGGTAAAAAAGGAAATATTGTTATACACACATGTTTAGATCTATTGTTGAATTTTTGGAAAACGCAAAATAATATTCCTCATTACTTTTTCTTCCAAATTTTATTTGATGTTTTAATCAATAAATATTTTTCAGATCAACAATCTATTATTGTAGATGATACTTTACCCCATTTATTACAATCTAAAGCCAATAATTTTTATGATCAGACTGAATTTAATAAAATTCTTAGCCTAATTAATATTCATAAAATGACATATATTGCTAATTCGCCCCAGAACTCTTTTTATAATTATTTAAAAGATAATATTTAGTTTGAACTAAGGTGATCTCATGAAGTTTATGTATCGCTATACTAGAGTAAGAGTATGGCTCTATAGAAAATTCTTTTCTAATATTCGTAAATTGAAATTTACGGGTAAAATATTACAAGCTACACAATTTATTGGAACTGGAGAGATTTTTGCTCAGAATGTAGAGTTAGGTGTTTTTCCATCTCCATATTTTACTAATGGAGTTGGGTATATAGAAGCTAGAAATACTACTGCTAAAATTGAAATTTTAGATAACACCTGGCGAATTCAAACATGAGGTGCGACAGTTTGAAAAGTCTTATGATAATCAACAAGCTGAGCAAATTTCTCTAATGGTGTAAGCCAATCTAACGCTTTTCTAGGACGAGTATTCAGTGACATGGCAACTTGATTTAAATAATGCTGATCTGCCTGATTTAAATCAATCCCTTTAGGTAAATATTGCCTAATTAAACCATTCATATTTTCGCATGTGCCTTTTTGCCAGGGTGAATGTGGGTCACAGAAATATACATCTATGCCTAAATCTTCTTCAAGTATTTTATGTTCTGCCATCTCGCGTCCACGGTCATAGGTCAACGTTTTACGCAGTTCTGCAGGTAAATATTTCAGAGCTTCAGTTAAAGCCTTGCGCACTGATTCTGCCTTTGCATCAGGTAATGTTGCCAAGATACAGAGCCGTGTATTTCGTTCAATAAGTGTTGCTATCGAACTTTTATTGTCTTTACCTTTAATTAAATCAGCTTCCCAATGACCCGGTATTTTTCTTTCTTGAACTTCGGCTGGGCGCTCATGAATAGTTTTAATATCCTGTAATATAGAATCTTTTTTAGGTTCACCGTTAGCTTTTCGCTTTTTATTTTCATGACGCAGACAGGATAATAAGTCTTTTTTCAACTCACCCTTTGGTAATGCGCGTATCGTTGAATAAATCGTTGTATGGCTTACATTCATTGTTTGATCCAAATCAGGAAATGTCTTTAAACGCTTTGCTATTTG